>JAFYLR010000046.1 GCA_017550115.1 Clostridia bacterium
CAAATTGGCGACCCGAAGGGGACTCGAACCCCTGACCTCTAGCGTGACAGGCTAGCGTTCTAACCAACTGAACTACCGGGCCAAACGCATTTCCAATAACGAAAATGCTTTGGTGGGAACAATAGGGCTCGAACCTATGACCCTCTGCTTGTAAGGCAGATGCTCTCCCAACTGAGCTATGCTCCCGTAAGCGTTTCACGGCAAAAACCGTGACAACGTTACATATTATATCACCATCATAATGGTTTGTCAATACCTTTTTGCATTTTTTTAGTTAAATTATAAAAAATTTTAGTCTTTAACTTCCCCGAAAATACCGTCTATCTCATCTTTTCCAAAAACATGGTGTGTATTGCAAAAACGGCAGAACAAATCAAGCTCCTCAGGCTTTCCCTCTTCGACCTGTTCCTTTAGCATATCATATACTTCTTCTTTTTTCAGCGATGCGAGTGCTTTTTTCATACGCTCTCTGTTGCAGGTGCACTTATATTCCACCTCAAGCTCGTCAAAAACATCAAAAGGTATGTCTTTGAGTACTATATCCGCAATCTCTTTGTTCGAAAGTCCTTCATCGAACATAGACGAAACTCTGCTTAGCACCGAAGAATTTCTCTCGATAAGATCAATGGTACCTTCATCTGCAAAAGGCAGCAACTGAATAAGTACACCTCCTGCCGACTTGCACGAAAGATCTCTGTCAACCAAAACTCCAAGTGCACAAACTGTTGGTATCTGCTCACTTTTTGCATAATATGAAGCTATATCCTCTGCAATCTCTCCGCTGACAAGCTCGGACACTCCAACGTAAGGATCATCTCCACCAACGTCGCGGACAATATTGAGCGTTCCTCGTCCTACAGCTCCGCCAACGTCAAGCTTACCATTAAGCTTTTTAGGTATATTAACGCCGGGATTTTCAATATATCCACGTACGTTACCGTAATAATCCGCAACAGAGATAAGTCTGCCCGCAGGACCGTCACCGTGAATAGTAACAGAAATTGTATCGTCCTTATTTCCAAGCATACATCCCATAAGTGACGTTGCGGTTAAAAGTCTTCCAAGCGCTGCCGTTGCAGTCGGCGTTGTTCTAAACTTTTGTGTCGCTGTGTTAACTATATCAGTTGAATTTATAATATGGATCCTCGCGCTTCCGTCCTGTGTCATAGCACGAAGTATTGTAGATTTTTTTAACATATTTTCACTCCGTTTATTTAATTGCTCTTGCGACTATATACCAACGCTTATCTTTATCTTCTGCCGCCGTAAAATTGTAATCGGAATACGCGGCAAGAAATTCAAATCCGCACTTTTTGAGTGCTTCCTTGACTTCTTCCATCGTGTATCTACGCTCGTGCTGACATTCTTCTTCTCGGGTATAGCTTCCGTCCTCATTTTCCGAAAAAAGCGTCAAATAAAAATCACATATACCGCTTTTATCATCAAAAAAATTCTGCCAACCGCAATATACAGAAGCACCGTCAATATCATCTTCAAGTATATAAGCGTTATCGGCATATATATTTTCAAATTTATAAGGAGTATTTATATCAAACACAAAAATACCGTTTGGATCGAGATAATTATGGACCGATAAAAAGCATTTCCCAAGGTCTCCCTCGCCCGTTAGATAGTTTATGCTATCAAGGCAAGAAACGACAGCACCAACTGTTCCATACAGCTCAAATGAACGCATATCCTGAAGCAGATAAAGGATTGGCAAACGATATTCGTTCTCCTCGCCAAAGTTTACGTACGCTCTTTCCGATGCTATCGAGAGCATCTGCTCCGAGCCGTCAACGCCTATCATATCATATCCTCGACGAGCAAGCTCTACCGTCATACTTCCCGTACCACAAGCAAGATCAAGCACAAGCTCAGGCTTTTTTTTGAGGAATCGCTCAAAAGTTTTTTCAATAAAATCCGCCCATGCTATATAGTCTATATCCGCATTCAGCTTATCATAGACTTTTGCTATAACGTCGTAACCCTCAGTCATTATTTATTATCTTCCTCTTTATCAAAATTAAGCTTATCAAAAAGCTTATAAATATCGCCCGCACCCATAACGACCAAAACGTCGCCTGAATGCATATTTTCATTCAGATACTCGGCTATATTATCAAGGTCCCCAAGGTATACAGCCCTCTCTCCGATAGCAGAAGCAAGTACAGGCCCACTCATTCCCAAAGTATCTGTTTCACGAGCAGCATAAATGTCAGAGACTATCACCTTATCTACGCTACAGAAAGCGGAGGCAAACTCATCAAAGAGTTCGGCTGTTCTCGAATATGTATGAGAATGAAAAACACAGCAAAGTCTATCATATCCCATTCTCTTTACACCATCAAGAGTGGTTTTTACCTCTGTAGGATGATGACCGTAATCATCGTAAACAACGGCTCCCCTGATAGTACCCTTAAGCTCCATTCTTCGCTTGGCACCACAATAATTTGCAAGTCCCTTCGATATATCCGTAGCAGAAATACCGCAAAGCTGTGCAGCAGCCACCGTTGCCAATGCATTATAAACATTATGCTCTCCTGTCACCGAAAGCGAAATGTGACAGTAGAACTCATTATTGTGATATACGTCAAAATCAGGTCTGCCTTTTATATATTTAATATTTTTGGCGGTGAAATCAGCATTACTTGAAACACCAAAGGTAATAACATTTCCCTTATAGGAATCAAGAGCCAATGTAACGTTTTCATCATCTGCGTTCGCAACCGTATATCCATTCTCGCCCGTAATTGACACAAATGACGAAAAAGAATTTCTGATTTGTTCTATACTGTGAAAATAATCAACGTGATCCATTTCTATATTCAAAACTATAGCAACCGTAGGGTTGAAATCAAGAAATGAATCCATATACTCACAAGCTTCAAAAATAAAATGATCCTCGCCGCCTATCCTAAATGCACCGCCCATAGAATCAAGCTCAGCACCAGACAGTACCGTCGGATCGGCCTCGGCATCCATAAACACCTGTGCGCACATAGATGTACAAGAGCTTTTTCCGTGCATACCGCAAACGCCTATACGTTCTCTATATCCCGTCATTACAAAACCAAGATAATCCGCACGTGAAATACAAAGCAATCCATCGTTTATAGCTCTTACGTATTCAGGATTATTGGGAGAGATCGCAACGGTATAAACCACTGCGTCATATCCATTAAGATTTTCGGCATTATGCTCATAATACATTTCTATTCCGCAGGCTTCAAGACGTTCAGTCAAAGCTGTTTTGGTTCTGTCTGAGCCTCCAACCTTAAATCCGCGTTGCTTTGTTATGATCGCAAGTGAGGACATATTTATTCCGCCCGCACCTATAAAAAAAACACTTTTACATTTGCTGAGCTTTTCATTAATTTCATAAACGCCAAGATGCGTATTGTTAACTGACATATTTAGTGCCTTCTTATATTAATATTTTGTGTATTATTGTATAATTTTTTACTGTTCTTCACTGTACGTTAACCTAAAATTCCAAAAAATTCACAAAAAGATACTCCTTTTATTGAATAAGTATCAAAAAATTTCTATATACTAATAGTGTAATTGGTAAAAATATTTTTTGACAGAACGGTTTATCCTAAGGAGGTATAAAAATGGAAATCACCGATGTTAAAGTAAGAAAACTTTTTGATGAAGGTCCTATGAAAGCCATAGTTTCTGTAACTTTCGATAATCAACTTGCTCTCCATGACATAAAGGTAATAAACGCAAAAGACAAGTTTTTTATCGTTATGCCAAGCCGTAAAAACCCTGACGAGACATACCGCGATATTGTACACCCCATAAACGCTCAATTCAGAGGCAAGCTTGAAGAAACTGTTATCGCCGCCTATGAGGATGCTCTTGCTCAAGCAGAGAGTGCTACAGATGATAGCAGTCTGATCGAAGCTGAATCTGTATAATTTATAAAAACTACTTCATTCTCTCTTTTTTGCAGTCGCATATTTTATGCGGCTGCTTCTTTTTTTGTGAAGATTTTGCTAAAAACAAATATTCGCATAAATATTCATTTTTAATTTGTCTGAATTCACACAAAAGCTTCCTCAGCTTTTGATGATTTTCCGTTATACGAAACTCCCTGAGGAATATTAAACTTAATTGCTTCAGGAACAACTTCCATATGTAAGCTCTTCATTTTGGAGATTTCTCCGTCAATGCAAACGCTCAACTCATAATCAAAGTCTATGTCAACGCTTTTGCATTTGTGATAAAACACCTTTTTCATAATGCGTTTGTTATCAACGTACGTCCCCTTTTTATAGCTCCCTACCATGCTTATAAATTGCAGTCTTGACAAGCGTTCGGCATAACAGACATCGATTATTCCGTCATCAACTTTTGCCCTTGGGGCAGCATTGAATCCTCCGCCGTAAAAACCGCCGTTTGCGATAGCACAAAGAAGAACATCTGTTTTTTCTATAGATTTGCCATCTAAGGCAAATTTTTTCAATTTTACACCGGGCATTTTCATAAGCTCGATTATAACTCCAGCAATATAAGCAAAGCTTGAGGGGATCCAACGGCTTCGTTTGATTTTTGTAACACTCTCAACAACGGCGCAATCAAATCCCATATTTACCACATTCACGGCATATCTGTCATTAAGCTTTACAGAATCTATATATACAGATTCTCCTTTTATTTGAGCTTCAACATCGAGGAAGCAGCTTAGAGCTCCAAAGTTTTTAACAAAATCATTACCGGTGCCTATAGGTATAACGGCAAATTCGGCATTATCAAAGCCTGAAATTCCGTTTATCACCTCGTTGATAGTTCCATCGCCGCCACAAGCATAAAATCTCAAAGGTACTCCATTGTTTTTAGAACATACACTCCGAACTATATTTTCCGCATCACCTATACTGCCGGTTTTTATGATTTCATAATCAATAGAATTTGCTTTGGTGATTTTGCTTATGTCATTTTCAAGTTTTTCTTGAAGAATTCCCTTTCCCGCCGCAGGATTTATAATAAATATATGCTTCATCTAAATTTCCTTCCCGATAATTAATCAGAGAATTAATTTTTGGATATAATTTCTTTAATCGTTTGCCCAATTCCGTCTGCCATACGATAAAAGCCGAGGTCATTTGGGTGCACTCCGTCTATCAAACAGTTGTCGCAACAATCTGTACCCAAAAGATCCTTTCCGTCTATAAAATATATGTTCTTATCGCCGAGCGCCTTAGCTTTTTTGAATGAATCGAAGATTATTTCACGACGCTTATCAACGACCTCACTAAACCAAGGATACGGCTTTGTAATCATAATATAAGGAGTATCCGGCTGCTTTTCTCGGAATATCTTATAAAGTCTGAAATGAGTCTCCTCTAAATATTCAGGGGTCGGTGCATTATAGTCATAATCACACACAAAAATACTCATATCCAGCTCGCGCAAATATTCTGCCATAGGTATCTCGGCTTTACAGTTGCCCGAAAAACCGAGATTTATATAATCAAGATTATATTTTTGCGAAATGATAGCTTCGTAGGAGTTTCCCGGTCTTGAAGCACAAAGTCCCATGGTAACCGAAGATCCATAGAATACAATCGGATTTATATCTCTATATTTAGAGCCTTGAGAAAGACGGGAGTTTGCTTTGATTCCTATGTAAAGGTCTGTCAAATTACTTGCAATAGGAAAATTCAAAACGTAAGTCACAACTTCACCCGTGTGATTTCTTATATCCTTGACTTGTTCAAATCCCCCAACAGCGTTAAGCTCGGGTACAAAAACATTCTCAAAAGAATAAATCCCTTTCTTTTCAGAAAAAAGATCGAAGCCATTTTTCATTGCATTGGTAAAAAACGGACCTTGACTCATATCGTTCTGAACCGACTTGATTGCAATATACGGAGAATCCGTTGCAAATTTCACTCTGCCACCCGACACCCTGTAATTTCCAACAGATACGCCCGTGCTTACGCTTTTTGCAACTTCATCATTCATTCTCATAAATTCGGGGGTCTCTTTAGGGTTATAAAGTCCAAAAATTTCAAAAGGTTCTTTTCGTATATTGAACCAAACGACGTCGTCTCGGTCAATATTGGTTTGAATTGCAAAATTCTTATCAATTTCAGCCCATATCATAGTATAAAAACACCTCCACGAATCAAAATCTTTCTATGATTTCTTTGATTGTAAGACCTATTCTTTCTGCCATACGATAAAAACCAAGGTCATTTGGGTGAGTTCCGTCAACCGTGCAATTATCCCAGTTGTCTGAACCGAAAAGATCTTTTCCATCTATAAAATATACATTTTTATCTCCAAGCGCCTTTGCCTTTTTATAACTTTCAAAAATTATCTCTTTTCGTTTTGCAATACCGTCGTTAAATAACCATGCATTAGGTAATGTAATCATAATATAGGGGGTATCAGGCTGTTTTTCTCGGAATATTTCATAAAGGCGATAATGGCTTTCTTGCAGATGTTCAAAAGATGCATTATAATCATAATCACAAACAAAAATACTCATATCAAGTTCACGCAAATATTCCGCCATTGGCACTTCTGCTTTACAACTGCCGGAAAATCCGAGATTTATATAATCAAGATTATATCTGTGAGAAATTATAGCCGGATAGCAATTCCCGGGTCTTGAAGCACATCCGCCCTCAGTAATTGATGAACCGTAATAAACAACAGGTTTAATATCTCTGTATTTTTCAGGAGATGAAATATGACATCCCTCTTTGATACCAATATAAAGGTCTTCTACTTCTCCGTAAAGCGGAAAATTCAAAGTATAAGTATCCATTTTGCCAGTATGACCTATTACATCTCTTAATTGCTCAAAGCCACCCTTGGAATCTACAGGAGGAATAAACGCTCCCGCAAAAGAATAAATTCCGTTTCTGGTTGAAAAAAGATCGAATCCATTCTGCATTGCGTGAGTCATATGAGGAGAATGATGCATCGTTTTCTGAAGTGCCTTGATTGCAACGAACGGAGAATCTGTCGAAAAACGAACTCTACCACCCGCTGTTCTGTGATTAAGATCCCAAACGGCGTCACTAACGGTCTTAGCTATGTCTTCCGGCATTCTTATAAATCTTTCAGTGTTTTTGGGATCGTAAAGACCATGTATTTCAAAAGGAGCGTTTTTTATATTAAACCATACAACGTCCTTTCTTGTAATGCTGGTTTCAAGTGCAAAATTTTTGTCAATTTTAGCTAATATCATAATGTAAAAGTCTCCTTTGAAAATTTCAATAAAATTATAGCATGTTTTTTGCAAAAAATCAATATCCTCTTCCATTTTTATCATATTAAAAAGCACTTCTGCATACATTTAACTGAAAACAACAATGCAGGAGGTTTTATGGAAAACAGAAACACAGAACACAGAGAAAAAATTGCGGAATTTATGCTGACACCAAATAATGAACGTGCTCAAATAAATTTCTATAAGAAAAACGTTATAACCGACCTTTCTTCAGACTTTACTCTGCCCGATTATCTTCCCGAAATACGCAAAATGCTCGGAATAAAAGCAAAAATTTCGCCTATCTCACGTTATATAGGAGCAGGTAACGTATCATTTTCCGGCAGGGTTGATTACGACATGATATATCTCAGTGCCGAGGGAAAACTTGCTTCAGTTCCGCTCGGAGATGATTTCAGCTTTGAGGTGCAACCTGAAATCCCTGAAAACATTGAATGGGATACTTCGAACGACGCTTTTGCCGACGTTGAAACAGACATGCTTCACTGCAGAGTAACGGCACCGAGAAAGGTAAATATAAAATGTAGACTTCGTTCTCTTGTTCGTCTTTTTGGATACGATGAGATAGGTGAAACACTTCGAGAGCTCGGTGCAAATACTGAAAAACTAACCACTGAGAAAAAATGTGCTATGGTTCACAGATATATGAGCGAAGTCATTGAGCTTGGCGACGAAATATCAATAATCGGCACTTCTGAAAATGTTATTCCACTCTCCTTGGACGCTTCTGTAAACATTTTGGAAACCAACGTAAACGAAAACAATCTGAACTGTCGTGGAGAAGTCATCGCTCGGATAGTTTATGAAAATTCAGATAACGGCGAAACAACAAGTACAACAAGAAAAATGCCCTTTTCCCAGAACGTCGAAATAGATTCTGACGGAAACAAAAATTCTCCCGTATTTTGTAATGTCAGGGGAACTTGCGGTGAAATAAAGGTGAGCTCAGGGGAGTCAAAATTACTCATAGATACCGAAGTTATACTTGAAGCGGATACGATCCGGAACATTCCCGTAACCATCACAGAAGATCTTTTCGTTCCCTGCTGTGAAAGCTCCGTGCAATATCGAGATTTCAAATTTGATACTGTTGAAAAATGCACTATGGGAACTATGACCGTTACCCAAACAATACCGCTATCAAATCTATCAATGTCGCAAGAAAGCGAAATAATTGACCATTCTTGTTACGCTCGTTCAGAAAACATCTCGGAGCGTGATCAAAATATATACATAGACGGAAACGCAAAGATCTGGATACTTTCAAAAGAGGGCGATGAGTTTTCGTCAGGCGAGACTGTGATACCATTTTCGTTTAATACAGGCACAAGCACAGCAGACGGAAAATTGTCATATTCCGCAAAGCCTACAGTTACTGCTTGCCATTTTCGAATCGAAGGCGAAAATCTTTTATGCGAGATAGATATATCGTTGCCATACTGCATCATGCGTGAACAATCAGCAAGAATAGCAGAGGAAGCCTCTGTTTCAAAAGAAAGCTTTTCTTCGCTCGGAGGTATAACGATATATTATCCGGAAAAAGGCGAAACTCTCTGGGATATAGCGAAAAAATTCTCTGTTCCTATGCGCAAATTAGCTGAGGCAAATGATCTGCCAAGCGTATCAGCGCACGAAGATATTTCTTCAAAGCATTACATTATGATATACTGATTTTCTATGACTTTATTTAGGTATATTCCTTTCTGAAATCGCAAATAATAGCAAAAAAGAGAAAGGAAGTATATACATGAATAAAGTCCAGATTTCACGAACCTGTGCAAAAGAAATACTTGATTCAAGAGGCAATCCAACTCTTGAGGCAACTGTTATCTTAAGCGATGGAACGGTGGGGGTTGCAAGTGTTCCGTCGGGAGCTTCGAAAGGTATTTATGAGGCTCATGAACGCAGAGACGGAGATCCCTTGCGCTTTGGCGGAAAAGGCGTTCTTGACGCAGTATGCAACGTTGGTAAGCTTATTTCTCCTGCGATTTCGGGAATAAGTGCTACCGAACAAGCGGAAATTGACAACACTATGATAGAGCTTGACGGCTCATCTGATAAATCTGATCTTGGAGCAAATGCAATTCTCGCAGTCTCTCTTGCGACAGCAAGAGCCGCGGCAAACTTCTATCATATGCCTATATACCGCTATCTTGGCGGAATAAATGCCAGTCGCCTCCCTGTTCCTATGATGAATATTCTGAACGGTGGTGCACATGCATCTAATAACGTCGATATCCAAGAATTTATGATAGCCCCTACGGGAGCAGATTCCTTTTCCGATGCTATGAGGATAGGAAGCGAAATTTACCACAAGCTTGGCGAAATACTTTTGGAGAGAGGTTATGGAACAACGGTAGGTGACGAGGGCGGTTATGCACCGAGCCTTGATAGTGACGAAGAAGCACTTGACCTTATCTGCGAAGCGATAGAAAAATCGGGAAACAGCCGCGAAAAAGTACAAATTGCACTTGATGCGGCGGCAAGTGAATGGTACACCGAGGATGGTAAATATAAACTCGGCAGAGGCGATGTTTTCACCGGCGACGAGCTTATAGAACGCTGGAAAAATCTCGTCAACTCCTACCCTATTTTCTCTATTGAGGACGCTCTTGATCAAGAAGATTACGAAGGTTGGAAAAAGCTGACACGAGAACTTGGAGATAAGATAATGCTTGTAGGTGACGATCTATTTGTTACGAACTCAAAACGTCTTTGGGACGGCATCTCCGGCGGTTATGAAAATTCTATTCTTATAAAGCCGAATCAAATTGGTACTCTGACAGAGGTGCTCGACGTTATAGAGCTTGCCAAAAGAAGCAATTATAAATTTATAATATCTCATCGCTCGGGAGAAACGGAGGATACAACTATTGCAGATCTTGCCGTCTCTCTAAATGCACCATATATCAAATCGGGTGCCCCATGTCGCGGCGAACGCGTCGCCAAATACAACAGACTATTAAGAATCGAAGCCTCTCTTAACTCTTACGCAAAATACGGCGACAGAAATTAAAAAAGATCGCACAGGAATTAAGCCTGTGCGATCTTTTGTTATTATTTTATCTCAACTATAGATTCGTCCCACATAGAAGGAGGATTGTATCCGAGAAGTGTTACCATTGTAGCAGCAACGTTTGAAAGACCAAAGTTGCCGTCATCATTCTTAACATTATATTTATCTGCACTGAAATTATCATATACGATACACGGAACAGGATTCAGAGTATGGCTTGTTTTGGATTTGAAGGAACCGTCAGCTCCCGCCTTCGGCTGACCCGATTTTTTATCCATTTCGTACATCTCATCAGCATTACCGTGGTCGGCAGTTATAACAGCCGCACCGTGAAGTTTGTCAACAACCGCAAGAATTCTCGCAAGCTGGAGATCAAGTGCTTCCATTGAACAAATAGTAGCCTCAAGATTTCCGGTATGTCCTACCATATCACCATTCGGGAAGTTTACACGGAGATACTTATATTTTCCGCTCTCCAAGCACTCAATGAGCTTGTCTGTGATCTCTGCACACTTCATCCAGGGGCGTTGCTCGAAAGGAACAACGTCTGAGGGAATCTCTATATAGGTTTCAAGCTCTTCAGAGAACTTTCCGCTCTTATTTCCGTTCCAGAAATAAGTTACATGACCATATTTCTGAGTTTCGGAAATGGCAAGCTGAGATACGCCTGTGTTCACAAGATACTCACCCATTGTGTTTGTGATCTCGGGAGGAGATACAAGATACTTGTGAGGTATATGCAAGTCACCGTCATATTCAAGCATACCCGCATAAACCACCTTAGGATAACGAACTCTGTCAAATTTATCAAAGCTTTCGTCTTCAAACGCTTTGGATATTTCTATAGAACGGTCACCTCTGAAGTTGTAGAAGATTACGCTATCACCGTCTTCGATAGTACCGACAGGCTTTCCGTCCTCAGCAATAACGAAAGGAGGAAGATCCTGGTCTATTACTTTAAGCTCTTCGCGATATGTCGTAACAGCTTTTGATGCACAGCAGAATTGACGTCCCTCTCCGAGAACGTGTGTCTGCCAGCCGCGTTCAACCATACTCCAATCAGCTTCGTAACGGTCCATAGTTATCTTCATTCTACCGCCACCACTTGCTATTTTTATATCATAATCGGGAGAGCGAAGCTCGGAAATGAACGCTTCAAAAGGCTCTATATAATCAAGAGCCGAGGTTTCTCCAACGTCACGACCGTCAATGAGCGTATGAATACGCACTCTCTTTACTCCCTCTTTCTTTGCCTGAGAAAGCATAGCCTTTAGGTGATCTATATGGGAATGTACGTTACCATCCGAGAAAAGACCGATAAAGTGAAGCGTTGATGCATTATCCTTAACGTTTGCGATAAGCTCCTGCCATGTAGATGAAGCAAACATTTTGCCACTTTCTATAGACTGCGAAACAAGCTTTGCACCCTGAGCAAATACCTGACCTGCACCAAGTGCGTTATGACCTACCTCAGAGTTACCCATATCATCATCTGAGGGCAGACCTACGGCAGTTCCGTGAGCCTTCAAAGATACCATAGGGTATTTTGCCATAAGCGAATCAAGCGTAGGCGTATAAGCACAAGCAACAGCATTAGACTCGGTTTTAGGAGCAAGACCGACACCGTCCATAACGATCGTCAGCACAGGACCTTCAATACCCGCAAAACGTGCATTCTTTTCAAGTTTCTGATTCATATCTAAAAATCCTCCAAAGATAAATAATTTACCACCTATATAGTTTACCATATTTTTATCAATAATCAAGAGTATTTTTCGTTTTTGCTCATTTTTTTAACAAAATCCTTTGTAAAAATATACTTTTGACCAAAAAACATCTACCTTTTCCCTACTCCGTGATATAAAACTTACATATTTGGCTTTTTTACAAAATATATCCGAAAACCCCTTGACAAGTTTGCATATTTGGTGTATAATGTTTGCATAATCTTTGAAACTATTGCATATTTATTCATGGAGGTTCTAAAAAATGAATAAAGATAACATTAAAAAAGTAGTTCTTGCATATTCGGGAGGTCTTGATACTTCAATCATAATCCCGTGGCTCAAAGAAAACTACAACAACTGCGAGGTAGTTGCAGTTTCAGGTAACGTAGGACAGGCTGATGAGCTTGAGGGACTTGAAGAAAAAGCAATTAAGACAGGAGCATCTAAGCTCTACGTTCTCGATTTGACAGATGAATACGTTGACGATTACATAATCCCGACTATGAAAGCGGGTGCAATATATGAAGAATATCTTCTCGGCACGAGCCATGCACGTCCCTGCATTGCAAAAGGTCTTGTTGAGATTGCAATAAAAGAGAATGCTGACGCTATTGTTCACGGCTGTACCGGTAAAGGAAACGACCAGGTTCGTTTTGAGCTTGCTATCAAGCATTTTGCTCCCAATATGCCTATTATTGCTCCTTGGCGTGAATGGGACATAAAATCACGTGATGAAGAGATCGAATATGCGGAAGCTCACAATATTCCGCTTAAGATCAACCGTGAAACAAACTATTCAAAGGATAAGAACCTCTGGCATCTTTCTCATGAGGGACTTGATCTTGAAGATACTGGCAACGAGCCACAGTATGAAAAAGAAGGTTTTCTTGAGATGGGCGTCTCTCCGATACAGGCTCCCGATAAGCCGACCTATGTTACACTTGAGTTTGACAAGGGTGTTCCTACAACGCTTGACGGCGTGAAAATGAGTGCAAAAGAAATTATACTCAAGCTCAATGAAATAGGCGGTGCTAACGGTATCGGTCTGCTTGACATCGTTGAAAACAG
>JAFYLR010000047.1 GCA_017550115.1 Clostridia bacterium
GGTCAGAATAGCGAAGCGCGATAAGCATATTATTCTTATGATACTCGCGCTCGGACTTATCTGCACTCTCCTTTGGGGCATCAATACGCTTATCTTTCACAGTAAGCTTCTCGACACGCTTTCATATCTGTTCTGCACGGCGACCTCGCTTGCGACAGTTGTAAAAGGGCCGCTCGGATATATCCTCGGCACGCTTATCACTTGCCTTGCTTACGTGGTTTCCTTAGCAGTTTTCAGATGGTATTGGCGCAAATATATGTAAAAATAGAAACCGCTTATGGTATGCGTCGGGTTTATAAAGGACAGTTTTTGTAACACTATATTAGAAAGACAAGCGACTACAGCCAGAGGCTCCCTTGTGTAAAGGGAGCTGTCGCGAAGCGACTGAGGGATTGTTTTAGCGTAAATCTAATCTTCTACAATCCCTCCGTCACGGCGAGCCGTGCCACCTCCCTTTACACAAGGGAGGCTTTTTCTTGCCCGTAAGTGCGCACTTACCCACCACCGAATGTGGCAGTGCAATTACATAAAGTATAAGCCTCCGGCAAGGATATTCCATGTCGGAGGCTAAAATTTTGTTGCATAAGTTAATTAGTTGATATTTCTCTGCAAACAACGCATTTATCCAATCTCTCAAAAAGCACATCAAAGCGTTTGTCTGCCCTCATGGTGTCAAACCAAGCATGCTTAAAGGCTTTTTGATAATCAAGAGGAATGATCCAATTCCACCAATCATTATACTGTAGACTGATTTCCTTGTATTCCTTGCCGTCTTTCTCAAGCCAATTGATTTTGGATTCCAAAGCAAAGCCTTCAAGTGCTGGAGATGAACAGCCTATCTTGAACTCGTCATCTACGATTGACATGATCTGTTCAATCACACGTATAGTGTCTTCGAATGCATCATAAGCTTCATCCATTTTTCCAAGCTTTGCAAAAGAAGCCGCATAACGTATTCCAAGCTGTATTCTTTCCTCACACCACAAATCCGCACCTGTTCCACCGCTGATCAAATGCTTCTTATCGGGAGATAAATTGTTTACAGCATTGAGATAATTAAGCTGTGTTTCGCAAAACCAAATAAAATGATTTGGATCCTTGCAAAGATATACTTGCCAATCATTCGCCGCAGTTATAATATGTGAAAGCTCATACCACAGAATGCCATGCCTTACGGGTTCAATTTTATCAAGCTCCTCGCGCATTTTGTATCTTTTGAAAAGCAAGCTTGAACGCGCCATATCCTCTCGGCTGGCATATGTGTCCAAGAAAGTGTCAAGATGATCATCGTCCTCCATATATGACATACAATCAATAACAGCCCAATGATCGTCTTTGGGGCACACACTGAATATTTCTTCTGCTAAAAGACGCATTTCTTCGAGTACCTTCTCGTCTCGGAACAAACGTACTTTCCAAATCTCGGTATACAATCCCCAAAACCAATAGTGCTGATATTCTTTGAGATTGCGTCGTATTTCTCGCATGATATCGATAGTTTTCTGAGCATCCTTTGCACGGACAGCGGTTTCAAAAGATTGCTGAAGCTCAGCGCAAAACTTTTCTTTTTCTTCCTCTGTAACTCCAAGCAACGCATCTATCGACGTTTCAAAAAACGATGCGATCATTGGCAGCATTTCGATATCGGGATATGTTGCTCCTATTTCCCACCGAGAAATAGCCTGTGGAGATGTCCCGAATTTCTCCGCCAATTGTTCTTGAGTAAGATTCATACGTCGGCGGTTTATACGTATTTGATTTCCTAAATTCAATTTCATACTATATCTCCATTCTGTCAGCATCTGCGCAGGGCTTATGTTTTACCGGTGATAATAGTATACCATATTTTTACGGTTCAATCAAGCGCACAGTTTGTGAGATTTTTTCTCAATTTATGAGAAAAAACAAATTCAGCCTCGGCAAGGAAACTCCCTGCCGAGGCTGTTTTTTACTGTCCTTTAGCACCCGAGGCTAAACTCTCTGCGTTTTTATTAGTTAAATTATCCTTACCTCTCTGCCAAGTCCGAAGGAATATACCGCAGCTTCACTGACAGGTCGTCCCATCATAAGCTCACAGGCTTTTTTATAGTAAGAAAGCTGTGTAAAATATCTCTCACGGAGCATTTTCTCGTCTTCTTCGATATTTCCGCTTACGTAGTCGGTCTTATAGTCGATAAGCTTTAAAGTCTTATCCTCGCGCTCGATAAGGCAGTCAAAAACACCCTGAACGAGAATTTTTGCGTTTGAGAGCGAGTCCCTCAGCTCTTCTCTGCCCGTAAATTCACTTGCGGGAAGCATAAGGCTGAAACGCTTTTCGCGCCATATATTTCTTGCCGATTTTATCTCACGGTAAAGCTCTGAGGTAAAGAATTTTTTCAGTTTATCAATATAAACGAGATTTGCAAGGCTCGGATCGATAAATTTCTTATCGCACAGGCGCGCAAGCTCTATCTCGACTCCGTTTTTCTCGGCATTCTCAAAGTCGCAGAACTGCATAAAGGTGTGCGTTGCCGTTCCTCGCATAGCTCCCGTTATCTTGACACTTGCATCTTCCGACATAAAGCTCGGAATGTCGGTAAATTTTTCCTCGCTTTTTACAAGATCGACGTAGTCATAGTCGAGTATCTCGGGGAAAAGTCGGGACACCGACATTTTTGCGGGAAGCGTAAGCTCCTTTTCATACGGATAGGAGTATTCAAGTCTTTCACGTATTTCGTCAAACCCAAGCGGTTTTGTATCCGCTGCGGTAGTTTCCGCGACATCTTTATCGGAGATTTCTATGTACTCGTCAAAGCTTTCTGTTTCTTTATCCGAAACGCCAAGCTTTCTTACGCTGACACTTCCTTGGCCGTTTTTCCACTCGTAATAAGGCGCGGTTTCGACTACCGAAATGTCAACGTCGCTCGCTCTTTGATAGATTGCCGCAAGTATCCACAAAATGTACGTGCTTGACGCTCTGAAAACGTAGGGCGAGGGGTTTCTCTGCATTTTGCGAGCCTTGTTTAGAGTATCCTCTACCCCGCTGACCTCTGCCGTAACGAAAAGCTTCTTTCTTGCACGGGTGAGCGCAACGTAAAGAATACGCATTTCCTCGTCTATCTGCATCTCGTAGATATATTCGACCATAGCTTTATACATCGGCGAATTATATCTTACCTTTCCGCCGAGGTCGAGCGCTCTTACAACCGCACCGAATGAGTTTGAAAAGAGAAAATTCGCTCTGATGTCGCTTTTATTTACGTTTTTAGCACAGCCCGAAACAAAGCAGTACTCAAATTCAAGACCTTTTGAATGATGCACGGTGAGTAGCTGCACAGAGTCTTTTTTGTCCGCACTCTCAAATTTGAGGGCATCGCCCCCTATCTTGCCGCTTCGTATATCCTCCACGTAGTTAAGGAAGCTGTGAAGTCCTCTGAAAGTGTTTCGCTCATATCCTCTTGCAAGGTTTTTAAAGGTTTCTATGAGGCGTTTTGTAGTGCCGCCCTTTTCTCTGTCAAGCTCTGCAAGTGCCGATACGGCAAAATCCGAGCAAATATCCTCTATTATTTCAAAGACCTTCTTACCGCTCGCGTTTTCTCTCGCATCTGACAGCCATGACAAAAATCTTTTGCCCTTTTCGAAGTCCTTTTCATCGGTATAGACTCTGAATTTATCGTAGAGCGACATTCGGGTTTCGTATTTGTCCGAGGCGATATCGACAATATCGTTAAATTCTATACCGAAGATCTTACTGCTGAGCACAGAAGCAAACCATATATCGCGATGAGGATTGTCTATACAGTTAAGCAGGGACAAAACAAAGAGTATTTCGGGAACTGAAAAAAGGTCAACGTTACCCGAAGTGTCGATCGGTATTCCCTCGCGCTCAAAAACTCTCTTTAAGACGCGCGCATTTTCGCCCATCGACCTCATCATAACGGCTATA
>JAFYLR010000048.1 GCA_017550115.1 Clostridia bacterium
ATCGGTAGCTTTTGCGCTTGTATTTTCGTTGAACGGAATAAAGCGTTCGAGCTTTTTGCTGTCGAGTTTTACTTCGGTTTCGCAGTCATTCTTGTCATAGTTTATAAGAACAAGCAACTGCTTGTCACAAGACAGAGGATGCTCTGTTATGCCGAGATACTGATTATCGGATGTAGCACATTTTGCATCGTTTCTGATATTCATTGCTTCATAGAAGCGGTAAAGAGGCATTGCGTCCTTGCCGGAAATCACACCCGGTTTCGTTCCTGCAATTTTCTCAATAGGATAGTTGCAGTAGTAAACTTTGCCCTTGCCGTATGAGTTCACGGTAAATGCGGGGGTACCGTTTTCATCGCAACAAATAACCTTTGAAGTGGTTGAATGGAGTAAGATATCGGACGTTGCCTGAAGTTTAACGCTGCCACCCGAGGGGAGATCAACATTGTACGAATTTCCGGATTGTGTATTTATATCAACACAGTTGCCGGTGAGATTTTCAAAACCGTCTATAATCATTGAATCGTTTGAAATATAAAGAGTTGCACCGTTTTCGACCTTATCAAGTATTTTCTTAAAGGAGCATTTGTTCATCGGAGAATCGCCAACAATAGAAGGCATGAGATAAGTTGAAGCATCGGGAAGGGTTTCATCTGCATAAGCAAAGGTGATATCAAGTCCTGCCTGTTTTGCAAGCATAAACGTTCCGAACGCAACACCCCAAGAATCTTGATCGCGAGTGATGATACAAACAGCATCTGTGAGTCTTTCGGGAAGAGAACCGAACTCTTTCTCAAATGAATCGACGAAGCATTGAACGTTTGAGAGCGAGATGCAAGCAGGTTTTGGAGAACCATCAAGATTGAAAATACCAAGCTCTCTCTCTACAGCTCCCCAATCGTACGGAGGGGCCTCAAGGGTAGATTGTTCGTTTGCACACCACCAAATGAAAGAACGAAGGTCATGAGCCCAACTTGAAAGTGCACTTGCGCGTATGTAATCTCCAGATAATTTTTTCGATATCATCATGTCGCCTAGAACACCGATTTCTTCGACGATACACGGATGACTGCTCAAATCGGCGTAAAGCCGAGATTCGGCGGTTGCGTGCAGAGCGGATTTCATTTCGTTCATTGGGTCTGTGTTACAGTGACGTGTAAAAAGTGGGTAGGGGTGCGTTGTCATAACGTCGACAAATTCACGCATATCTGATGGAGTGGGTTTTACCGCGTTGTCTGGGAAAATTCCGTGCATACCGGATACTACGGGGCGCTTACTGTCCTCGCATCTTATTGCCATTGAAATATCTGCTATCCAACGAACGTATTGGGGGCGAGTTGCGGGGCCCATACAGTTACATTCGTTGCCGAGATCCCATGCAAATATGGTCTTTTCGTTTTTGAAACGATTTACCATATAGCGAACGAAACGTATTTCCCAAAGTATAGCTTGATCATCGGTTATGAGGTTTAAACGCTCGAGAGCACTTGGAGCAAATATTCTTCCGCTCATCCAACCTGTGATGAGTCCTACGATTAATTTCAAATTATATTTCTCCGCAAGACGACACATTTTTTCAAAGCGCTCGATCATAACGGGATCGATTCCGGCTAACCCTTCGGGAGTAGAGGGATCGAGTGGCTTTCCATGAACGCGGATCTCTTTTTCCTGCTGTGCGAATTTGTAGTACATTTTTATGGGTTGAAAATCAGACCAAAGCGGAAATACTCGTACAACCTTCATATTATATTTTGCCAATCTTGCAAAATCGCTTTCAACTACGCTCTCGTCCCAGCGGTTCCACATTTCAGTGCCAGCATGCGATGCCCAGTAGTTTACACCTACCTCAAATTTTCCTTTGGAAAATATTTTTTCAAACATCTTACCGTCCTCCGTTTTAATCGAAAATAAGCATATTTGCTTTTGAAATATTATATCTTTTTGGGAAATAAAAGTCAAGAGCTTTTACAATATTGCATGGGGCGAATTCGCCAATTTTTGAATGGTTGACATTCTTTCTAAAGTAAAGACCGCCATAGACTTTTTCAGTCTATGGCGGTCTTGTTTTTGTTATATAAATTCTAAGTGAAATTTTATGTAAGAAGCGTACCTGTCAGCTCGTCGATAAAATCGCGAAGCTTTTTGCGGTTAAGGCAATAATATATTCTGTTAGATTCGCGTTTTATCTCAACAAATCCACATTCCATCAAAAGCGACATATGGTGGGATATTGTTGCGGTGCTAAGGTCGAGAAGTGAAGCCAACTGCTGACCGTATTTTTCGCCCTCGGAAAGAAGTCTGAGTATCTCAAATTTACGCAGGTCGCCGATGGTTCTCAACCCTCTGCAGAGCTTGTCTTCAAGCGTTGAAGAGTCGGTTATTTCCTTCAAAGGTTCAAAAAGAACACCTATATAGAAGAAGTCGTAAACCTTTTCATCAGTATAACTCATAAGATATCTCGCCTCGTTGCACATAACTATAGAAGGCTCAAGATAAAGCACATCTACCGACGGGGAGAGCGATATATCATAGTTGCTTTCAACAAATTTTTCACTACCGTTACCTAAAGGCTCGCTGATGGCTGAAAGGAACCAACCGATATAGTGTTTAACAACATCATATTTCTGCAAAAACAGCTTTCCTGCATCATAAATAATGTCTGCGAGAAGATTTTTATACGATTCAAAGTTGTTATAGAGACGACATAATTCAAATTTTTCGTCGGACGGGATCGGCATCGTCTCAATAAAAGAGAATAGCTCGTTATAATTTGTAATATCTGAGTTCCAATCGTCTGTGGCATAGTCGTCTATAAGCATAGAAGTAAGATTGATAAAAAAAGCAGCCTTTGAAAGATCTCTTATACGCTGCACATCGCTCTCAAAATCAGGCTCAGCGCGTCTGCAGGCATCGTGAATAAGATAAAATGCGAAGCATCCCTTCATAGAGCTGTGTCGAGCAAACAAAAAGTCAAGAAGCTTTTCATCGGCAATAAGAGACCCTGTTACGTGATCACTAATCTCGATAATTGCGTTAAAACAGTTATCAAGCACATCAGCATCGATAGAAAATTTCTTTAGGATAGCATTTTTTAACTCTGTACAGGACTGACCGTTGCGGCTATTGTATAAAAGCATTGCCGCTTCATAAACTATATTTGGTTCTCTGAGTAATTTAATTTCCATGATTACCCCTTATTTTAGCGTTTGCGCTTTTTGCCCACGAAAGAATTGAATTTATCATCGTCCGAGGGGATTCTATTGTTTTAAGTTTATCATATATTTCCACTCTTGTCAAGCATTTTTTGTTAAAACTTGTTGAATGTTCGACCGATATTATGTAAAAATCGGATATATAAATCTAATTTAGATGTTTTTCTATCAATTGTTAGATACGATTCTATAGATTCCGTTCTAAAATTGATACATGATAGCAATCTATTGGAAACGTATATCTAACGAGTGTTAGATGAATATAGAATATTTTGCGCTTTTGAAGTATATTTGTTGCATTTTATACAAAAAGAAAATAGAGAAAAAAGAAAATTTGTCGTAAAAACTATTTAATTTAAGGGAAAAATGTGCTATAATAAACTGTTTGAATAAAAAATATTTGGGGGATAAGAGCTTGAAGAGAGAAGATTTGAGAAATATAGCTATAATTGCACACGTTGACCATGGAAAAACGACTCTGGTAGATGAAATGCTCAAGCAAGGCGGAGTATATCGTGATAACCAAACAACGCAAGAAAGAGTTATGGACAGTAATGCTCTTGAAAGAGAGAGAGGAATAACTATTCTTGCAAAAAACACGGCGGTTTACTACGGAGACGTTAAAATAAATATAGTTGATACCCCCGGACACGCTGACTTCGGCGGGGAGGTAGAGCGAGTTTTGAAGATGGTAAACGGCGTTATTTTGCTTGTTGACGCGGCAGAGGGGCCGATGCCTCAGACTCGTTTCGTTCTTCAGAAGGCTCTTGAGCTTAATCACAGAGTTATAGTTGTAGTAAACAAAATAGACAAGCCTGACGCTCGTCTTGAAGAGGTGGAAGAAGAGGTACTTGAGCTTCTTATCGACCTTAATGCAACGGATGAGCAGCTTGACAGCCCGATGATCTTCTGCTCGGGCAGAAAGGGAACGGCTTCGCTTTCTCCCTATCAAGAGGGTACAGACTTGAAGCCTCTTTTTGATACTATAGTTGAATATATGCCGGCCCCCGAAGGAGATACGGAGGGGGAACTTCAGCTTCTCGTTTCTTCGATAGACTATAATGATTTCGTAGGACGTATAGGTATAGGAAGAATAGAACGCGGTACGATAAAGCAGAATCAGGAAGCGATGATCTGCAATTATCATTCCGATGTTGCTCCAAAGAGAACGAAAATAGTTTCTATTTATCAGTTTGACGGACTTAGCAGAACACCCGTTACGAGCGCAACTGTCGGTGATATTGTTTGCTTCTCCGGTGCTGCTGATATAACCATCGGTGATACCATAACATCGGTTGCTTCTCCTGAGCCGCTTGAATTCGTTAAGGTAAGCGAGCCGACTATGGAAATGACCTTCTCTGTAAACGATAGTCCGTTTGCGGGTAAAGAGGGGAAATTCGTTACTTCTCGTCAGCTTCGTGAGCGTCTTTATAAGGAGCTTCTTAAAGACGTTTCTCTCAGAGTTGAGGACGGAGAAACCACCGATCAGTTTAAGGTTGCGGGCAGAGGAGAGATGCATCTTTCTATCCTTATTGAGAATATGCGTCGCGAAGGATATGAGCTTTGCTGCAGTACCCCTCGTGTTCTTTATAAGGAAATAGACGGAGAGCTTTGCGAGCCTATGGAGCGTGTTTCGATAGATGCTCCCGAGGAAGCTATGGGAACAGTTATCGAAAAGCTTGGCAGGAGAAAGGGTGAGCTTCTTGAAATGACACCCCACGGAAGCCGAATGAGAATTGAATACTTGATACCTTCGCGTTGCCTTTTTGGTTATCGCTCCGAGTTTATGACCGATACGAGAGGCGAGGGTATAATCAACTCTGTTTTTGAAGGATACCAGCCTTTTAAGGGTGAGATCTCTATGCGTTTCACGGGTTCTCTTGTGGCGTCTGAGGACGGAGAGACGACGAGTTACGGTCTTTTTGGTACACAGGAAAGAGGAGATATGTTCATTGGTGTTGCTACACCTGTTTATGAGGGAATGATAGTCGGTCAGAATCCCAAAGGACAAGATATTGCTGTGAACCCATGTAAGAAAAAGCACCTTACCTCTATTCGTTCATCAGGTGCGGATGAAAAATTGCTTCTCACGCCGCCTATTATTTTCAGTCTTGAAGAGGCTATAGAGTTTATAGCAGACGACGAGCTGATAGAAGTGACACCGAAATCTATAAGACTTCGTAAGAGAATATTAAATACAGAGCTTCGTCTGAAAGCTGAGGCTGCCAAGAAAAAGCTTGCGACAAAATAAAAACAAGTCTGGCGCACATTTTTGTGCGCCAGACTTGTTTTTATAGAACAAATATTAAATATCGGGAAATTCCGATGCAACGTCATCGAGCGTGGGCATATCGGGCATACGCTTTGGAACTTTTTTGAGAGGGTCGTACGAAAAACGGCGGCAGCTGTATGTTTGTGAAACGACGCCGCGTTTTGAGCAAAGAACGTAATCCTCGCTTGCGAGAACTGTCGCTTTTTCGCAATATGCGCAACATTTTGTTATCTCATTTTCGCTTGATTCATTTTTGCGTTTCATATCAAAGCCTCCGTATCACGACTGTTATATTTAATATTATATAGGAGAGAAAACAAAAAATCAAGAGTACATTTGGATATAATTGAATATTTTGCGGATATTTTGACAAAAAAATTATCAATAATTTACATTTATTGCCCCGATACGCATTGACAAAATACTCATAAAATGGTATAATGAAGCACGAACGCAAATATCTGCGGAACGATTTTGTCTTTTTTAACAGTTTAGTTTTTTGAAAGGATATTGTCATGGGTATGAATGATACGGAAAAGAAAACCGAACATTCTCAGACTAACTGTAAAACCGTGATAATTACCTCTTGCAAAGGCGGGGTGGGTAAATCTACGGTTACGGCCAACCTTGCTTATGCCCTGGCAAAGCGAGGGGAAAGAACTCTCGCTGTAGATTGTGATTTTTCAAACCGTTCTCTTGATCTTATTTTTGGCTGTGAGAACTCGGTCATATATGACATCTGTGACGTTATAGGTGGCAGATGCGATATTGATAAGGCGGTAATGTGTGACGAAAGATGCTCGGAGCTATTTTTCTGTGCAGCACCGCCGCTTGATGAGGAAAAATTCACATCTGAGCAGTTCGCTGAAATATTAGACAAAATAAAAGAAAAATTCGAGCTTGATTACATACTCATAGATACTCCGGGAGCGGTCGGGGAAACTGTTGAGCTTGTTGCGAATAGTGCAAGCAGTGCATTGATAATAGTTTCACATCAGCCTACGGCTGCAAGAGCTGCCGAGCGAACGGGAATGATGCTTGACAGGTTCGGAATAAAAGAACAGAAGCTTATAATAAACGCTTTTGATGCGGAGGCAGTGGCGGGTGGCTTGCGCTCCGGTATAAACGAGCTTATTGATAAGACTAAAACACAGATAATAGGAATAATTCCGCAAGAATATGAGCTGTCGCTCTCTCAAGAATACGGATTCCTTTGTGCACAGATCGATAACAAAAATATGAAGAAGGTCGCAAGGGCTTTTGATAATATTGCGTCGAGAATGTGTTCTCAGAGCGTGCCGCTTTTGAAGAAAGTATGCCCTGAAAGAAAACGTAGAAAATTGATTGAGAAATGATTTATAAAAAAGAAAAAAGGGGATGATCTGATGCAAATTGCCATTATTGCACACGACACAAAGAAGGAACTTATGACACAGTTTTGCATTGCTTATTGTGGTACGCTCAGTAAACACGACCTGTGTGCAACGAGCATTACGGCAAAGTATATTTCTGAAGCCACAGGCTTGAGAATAGAGAAGCTGATGACGGGCGAGCACGGCGGCGAACAACAGATCGCCTCAAGAATTGCTTATGACGAGATAGATATTTTACTGTTTTTCAGAAGCACTAATCCTATGGACTCTTTTGATGAAGAGTCTTTTGAGCTTCTTAGTATGTGTGACAGACACAATGTACCGGTTGCAACGAATATAGCAACGGCAGAAGTTCTTATTTGTGCACTCGAGAGGGGAGATCTTGCTTGGCGCGAGATCATAAATCCTCGTTCTGCTCATAATCAAAACAAGGATTCTAATTAAATTAAATTATTGTCGAAGAAGATCGAGAAGGATTAGCCCGCTTGATCTTTTTTGCTTTGTTTGAAAAAAGACTTTGTTATATAGTTTGATTTGAATGACGAAAGTGCATAAAATTTGTGCAGTATTATGATTTTTGATTCAAAACGCACAAAATGTCGATTATATTTACTTCATAAAAAACTTTTTTAGGGCAAAATGTGGCATTTTATGTGCATTTTATATAAAAACATTTGCCGACTTTTGAGTTTAATTTGCGAAAAACGGTATTGACATTCTGTATTAAATAAGTTAAAATAACAATATATTGTTTTTCGTTTTTATGGTGTGTGATATGCGTCAAAAAAGTGCTTTACTTGGCAGCGGATATATTCGCTTTGCCGTGTAAATATAATTAAACTTTGGAGGAAAAATACCATGAAGAAGTTTTTATCCATTGTGCTCGTTCTCGTTATGCTCGTTAGCTGCGTTGCGGCATTCTCCGCTTGCGGCAAGACAAACGACAATGACACAGACACCGACACAGGAGTTGCAAACGATACAGGCTCTGCTGAAGTTAATAAGTATGCAGACATCAAGATCGGCTTCATCTTCCTGCACGATGAAAAGTCCACCTATGACCTCAACTTTATCAGAGCTGCAGAGGCTGCAAAGGTTGCTTTGGGCCTGAGCGATGATCAGGTTATCATCAAGACAAACATTGATGAGTCTGACGACTGCTATGAAGCAGCAGCTGACCTTGCTGACATGGGTTGTGACATCGTTTTCGCTGACAGCTTTGGACATGAGGATTTCATGATCAAGGCAGCTCGCGAGTTCCCGAACGTTCAGTTCTGCCACGCAACAGGTACTAAGGCTCACACAGAGGGCCTTGCTAACTTCCACAACGCATTTGCTGACATCTATGAGGGTAGATACCTCGCAGGTGTTGCTGCAGGTCTCAAGCTCAATGAAATGATCGCGAACGGCGAGTTCACAGCTGAAGAGGCTAAGATCGGTTACGTTGGTGCGTTCCCTTATGCTGAAGTTAAGTCCGGTTACACATCCTTCTACCTTGGTGCTAAATCTGTATGTCCCTCAGTTGTAATGGATGTTCAGTTCACAGGTAGCTGGTATGACGCTAATGCTGAGAGAGAAACTGCTATCGCTCTTATCAACGGCGGTTGCAAGCTCATAAGCCAGCATGCTGACTCTATGGGTGCTCCCGGTGCTTGCGAAGAGAACAACGTTCCTAACGTTTCCTATAACGGAAGCACAGTTGCTGATTGCCCCAATACTTTCATTGTTTCTTCTGCTATCAACTGGCAGCCTTACTTTGAGTATATCGTTAATTGCGTAGCTGATGGCGAAACTATCGCTGCTGACTGGTGCGCAGGTATTGAAGAGGGTTCTGTAGTTCTTTCTGCTATCAACGAAGCAGCTGCAGCAGAAGGCACAGCTGCAAAGCTTGAAGAAGTAAAGAAGGCTCTTGCAGACGGTACTCTCAAGGTATTTGATACAGCTAACTTTACAGTTAATGGTGAAACCCTTACATCTTACATGGCTGACGTAGATACTGATGCAGCTTATACAGGAGACACAGAGGTTGTTTCTGATGGTTACTTCCATGAGTCTGAATACCGCAGTGCTCCTTACTTCGATGTAAATATCGACGGTATCACACTTCTCAATAACTAATTGAGAACTGATTCCTAAAATAATGACGAAAAGGCGGAGGTTCAGCTTCCGCCTTTTCAAAAATTATGAGCTCTTATAAAACTTACCTATAGTTTGGAGATAAAAAGTGGATAAGAAGATCGCATTAGAATTAAAAGGTATTACCAAGGTATTTGGAAAGATAACAGCGAATAATAACGTGGATCTTGACGTTTATAAAGGCGAGATACTTGCACTGCTCGGCGAGAACGGAAGCGGCAAAACCACGCTTATGAATATGATTTCGGGTATTTATTATCCCGACAGTGGCCAAATCTTCGTAGATGGCGAAGAGGTCATTATAAGTTCCCCGAAAGACTCATTTAAGTATAAGATAGGAATGATACATCAGCATTTTAAGCTTGTTGATGTCTTTTCTGCCGCTGAGAACATTATTCTCGGCATTAACGATGGAAAAAAATATTCAATAGCGGAGACTAATGCTCGAGTTCTCGAGATAACGGAACGCTATGGATTTAATATAGATCCCAAAAAGAAAATTTATGAGATGTCGGTTTCCGAAAAACAGACAGTCGAAATTATAAAGGTGCTTTACAGAGGCGCGGATATTCTTATCCTGGACGAGCCTACAGCAGTTCTTACTCCGCAAGAGACAGAAAAGCTTTTTGCTGTGCTCAGACGAATGCGTGACGACGGTAAGGCTATAATTATAATCACGCACAAAATGCACGAGGTGCTCTCGCTCACCGACCGAGTAGCCGTTCTTCGCAAAGGTGAACATATCGCAACGGTGAATACAAAGGAGACGACCGTGTCAGAGCTTACCGAAATGATGGTAGGTAAAAAGATATCCCTCAATATAGAGCGATCAGAGCCTAAAAACAGTTGTGACCGTCTTGTAGTTTCGAATCTTAATTGTGTAAGCCATGAAGGTGTCAAAATTCTTGATAACGTTTCTTTTACCGCGCGTTCGGGAGAGATCCTGGGTATTGCGGGTATTGCGGGAAGCGGTCAGAGAGAGTTGCTTGAAGCTATTGCAGGACTGCAGCATATTGACAGCGGTAAGATACTTTATCATAACCCGAAAAATGATGAGGTAGTTGATCTCAGAGACAAAACACCGCTTCAGATAAGAGATTTGGGTGTTAGACTTTCATTTGTGCCCGAGGACCGTCTCGGAATGGGACTTGTCGGAGATATGGATATTACCGACAATATGATGCTTCGCAGCTATAGAAAGGGACATTCTATATTCCTTGACAGAAAAGCTCCGAAAAATCTGGCACAGGAGATCATCAAGAGTCTTGAGATAGTTACTCCGGGTACTTCAACTCCGGTTCGTCGTCTTTCGGGAGGTAATATACAGAAGGTACTTGTCGGCAGAGAAATAGCGGCGGCTCCTTCAGTGCTTATGGCGGCATATCCCGTAAGAGGTCTTGATATCAATTCATCCTACACGATTTACAATCTTCTTACGGCACAGAAAGAGCGTGGAGTTGCGGTTATATTTGTAGGTGAAGACCTTGACGTGCTTATTGAGCTTTGTGACCGTATTCTTGTTATCGGTTCAGGCAAGGTGACGGGAATAGTTGATGGCAGAAATGCAGTAAAAGAAGAAATAGGCGTACTTATGACTAAAACCACAAGTATAGATGAAGAAAACGGAGGGGTGGCTATATGAATAAAACCGAAAAAATAAAACGTGAACCCCTTTTTCATATAGTTAATCGCGGAAGAGATGCTATCCCGTGGTGGAAGGGAATGCTTATAAGAGCTGCTGCAATAGTGTTCGCACTTGCAGTTTGTGCAGTTATAATGGTAATTCTCACAAAAGAAAACCCCATTGAGATTTACAAAACTATGTTTGACGGTGCTTTTGGGACTGAGAGAAGAAAATGGAAGCTCCTTCAGGAGATAGCCGTTCTTCTTTGTATTTCACTTGCCGTTACTCCTGCATTCAAAATGCAGTTCTGGAATATCGGTGCTGAGGGACAGGCTCTTGTGGGCGGTCTTGCAACAGCGGCTTGTATGTTCTATATCGGCGGTAAGGTTCCGCAAGGTATGCTTATCATTATAATGGTTGCCGCAAGTATTGTGGCAGGTGCTATCTGGGCACTTATACCCGCTGTTTTCAAAGCGGTCTGGAACACTAACGAAACGTTGTTTACGCTTATGATGAACTACATAGCTATTCAGTTGGTTGACGTCTTCGTTAATATATGGGCGAAAAACGGTTCTGCCGTGCTTTCTCCTATGAGTGAATACGGTCTGCCTATAATCGGTGACAAAAAGTATTTGCTCAACGTTATTATCGTGGCAGCTTTGACGGTCGGAATGTATATTTATCTGAAATACAGTAAGCAAGGATATGAGATATCCGTTGTAGGTCAGAGTGAAAAGACTGCTAAATATATCGGCATAAGCGTTAAAAAGGTCATAATAAGAACGATGCTCGTATCGGGTGCTGTTTGCGGTATTGCGGGATTGATACTTGTCGGCGGAACAAACCATAATATAAACACAAATACTGTTGGCGGTAACGGTTTTACAGCTATAATGGTATCCTGGCTTGCAAAATTCAATCCGATATTTATGATTTTGACGGCGTTTATGATAGTTTTCCTTGACCTTGGTGCTTCACACGTTACTGCCATGTTCCGTATTTCTTCGGATATATGTGATATTATGATAGGTATAATTTTGTTCTTCATAATAGGTTGTGAGTTCTTTATCAATTATAAGCTGAAATTCAGAAGCTTTGGAAAGGGAGGGGAAGCAAAATGATAGGTTTTCTTATTGGTGCCATAAGACTTGGCGCAACCTTTTTACTTGGCTCTACCGGCGAGATAATAACTCAGAAATCGGGAAACCTTAACCTCGGTATTCCGGGTGTAATGTGTATCGGTGCGGCTTTCGGCTGCTTTAGCGAGTCGGTTTACGTAACCTCTCTTAACGGCGGTGAGATAAATCCGTTTTTGGCGGTATTTATACCGATAATGTGTGCATTTATTGCTTCTGCTCTCGCAGGTTTGCTTTTTAGCTTTATGACGGTAACCCTCCGTGCAAATCAGAATGTTACAGGTCTTGCCCTTACAACCTTTGGCGTAGGTTTAACGAACTATGTAATCTCTCAGGTTAAAAGCACATCAACGTTTAGTGTTGCAAGTAAATATTTTACAACGCTCATTCCCTTCAAATATACCGAAAACACACAATGGCTAAAGCTTTTCCTTTCCTATGGACCAACGGTGTATCTCGCAATAATTATTGCACTTGTTTCTGCATTTCTTCTCAAAAAGACGAGAATAGGACTTCATTTACGCTCGGTAGGAGAAAATCCCGCAACAGCTGATGCTATGGGAATAAACGTTACGGCTTATCGTTACGGCGCTACCTGTATCGGATGCGGTATAGCAGGTCTTGGCGGTCTGTTCTTTATTATGGACTCGCTTTACGGTTATTGGGAATACGCAATAGAGGCGATGGGTTGGCTCGCGGTAGCTCTTGTAATTTTTGCCGTTTGGAGACCGAATGTTAGTATCATAGGCTCGTTTATCTTTGGTGCACTCTATATAGCTCCAAACCATATAAAAGGTGTTACCTTTGTTCAAACGGGACTTCTTAAGATGCTTCCTTACGTAGTAACTATTGTAGTTCTTATTATTACGAGCATACGTAATAAGAAAGAAAACTACCCGCCGGCAGGTCTCGGACTTAATTATTATCGCGAGGAAAGATAAAATATAATAAAAAACGAGTCGCTGTCAGCGACTCGTTTTTTTATTCATTTTCGTTAGAATAAGCCTCGATGCCGCCGAGTCTTCCGAATTCCTTGAATCCGTCTATTTCTCCGCGTTGCATCGCACCAAAAATACGATACCGCAGACCTTTGTGCTTTCGGTCAAGCTCAGAGAGCAGCTTTTTCATTTCCTCACGCTCGGTATTTCCGTCGGCGGGACAGAGGGACTTAACTATAGGCAGGTTGTTTTTTGTGGCGAAATAACGAACGTCCTTTTCCGGCATATAAATCATCGGACGTATTAATTTAAGTCCTATACGGGACAGATACGACACGGGCGAGAAACACCCCAAGCGTCCCTCAAAAAAGAGATTTAACATAAAGGTCTCGATAGCATCGTCAAAATGATGCCCGAGTGCGACTGACGTGCATCCAAGCTCTTTTGCCGCGTTGTGAAGTGCACCTCTGCGCATTTTAGCGCAGAGAGAGCAGGGGCTTTTTTCTTTTCTTATATCAAAAATTATTTTTGAGATCTGTGAGGGGGCTATATGGTATTCGACGTTTAACTCTTCACATAATCTTTTTATTTCCGAAAAATCCGAGCCTTCAAATCCCATATCAACCGTTATTGCTATAAGCTCGAATTTTTTCGGATAAAAACGTCTGAGCTCTGCCATAGCACAGAGAAGAGTCAGAGAATCTTTGCCGGCAGATACTCCAACGGCAATTTTGTCGCCTTCCTCTATCATCTGGTAATCGTCAACGCCTCGTCTTATATAGCTGAGCAATCTTTTTGTATCTTGCATTTACAGCCCTGCCTTTCTGAAGTCCTCAAATGAACAGGTTTCATATATTCGTTTTACGGCTGTAAGAAGCTCTCTTGAGCTATCCTTTGCCGTTTCGCTATTATGTAAAATCAATGGGGCTGAAATTTTAAGTCCTGTTGCCGCTCCCTTTTTTGCCTCGATCAAAACCATAGAAGGTGATGAAAGAGCATCAGCATGAACGAATGTCATAAATTTTGGCTCAAGCTTATGTTTTTTTAGAGCTGTGAAGAGATCTGAGAAGCGGTCGGGGCGGTAAACGCAGTAAAAAAGTCCGCCATACTTTAGTAATCTTGATGCTGAGGCACAAAAATCTTCTATATTTCCGCAGACCTCGTGCCTTGCGATAAACTTTTCGTCATATTGGTTACGCTTTCCCGAATCTGCACGCATATAAGGTGGGTTTGAAAATACTACGTCAAGCTCTCCGTCCGTATCCGAGCTCTTTATCGAACGTACGTCGGCACAGAGAGATACTATTTTGTCGGAAAGTGAGTTTAGCTCCGCATTTCTTTCGCAAAGCTCTGCGAATTCCTTCTGAATTTCACAAGCGTATATTTTTCCCAACTTCTTTCTTGCCGCAAGTAACAAAGAAATTATACCTGTTCCGCTTCCGAGTTCCGCCGCTTTTGCATTTTTGGCTACTCTTATATATGCTGCGAGAAGATAGGCGTCTGTTCCATACGTCAGACCATTCTTTTTTTGAATAAGACGCAAGTCTTCGTTTATGTAGTCGAGCCTTTCGTTTTCGTATATTATATTATCTGTCATTAAATTCTCCGTGTTTGTACAAACGGAGCAGGCAACAGCCTGCTCCGCCTTGTATTAATGTATGTACCGCGAATTATTCGGGCTTAATAGCCTCAACGGGACATCCGGACGCACAAGCACCGCAATCAACACAAGTATCAGCATCGATAGCATACTTTCCGTCTTTCTCTGAAATAGCGCCAACGGGACACTGACCGGCACAAGCGCCGCAGCCGAGACATTCATCAGCAGAAATCTTATAAGCCATATTGTTACACCTCCGAATCGTATTTGTACTTATTATTTTATCACAATTGACGCAAAAAGCAATATTTTTTGCGAAAAAAGTTGATATAAATCGAAAAAATATATTTGAAATAAAGTAAAATTGATCTTTTTTGCGAAAAACTTTGTTTTTATGACTAATTATGTTCGTTTTTACGCTTCCGAATCCGGTTCTTCTTCGGCATCATTTTGCTCTGTGCTTTTTGAAGCCTTTATTACTTTAACGTTGTCTCTGTGATAATATTTGGGCGAAGCGTCGTTTTTGTCTTCAAGCTTTACCTTGACAAGTCCCGCAAGAGGATTGATCTCTACAACGTTTCCGATGCCGTCGTCTGTCTTTACTACAGAACCGACAGACGGTGTGCGTTTAATTTCAGATTCATAAGTTTCATGCTCATATCTCATACAACACATAAGTCTGCCGCAAGCACCTGAAATTTTCGTTGAATTCAAAGAGAGATTTTGTTCCTTGACCATTTTTATAGATACTTGAACAAAATCTGATAAGAAGCTGGCACAGCACAGCGGTCTGCCGCAAGCACCGAGTCCGCCCATAAGCTTCGCTTCGTCACGTATTCCTATTTGTCTTAGTTCTATTCTTGTACGGAATACCGACGCGAGATCCTTGACGAGATCTCGAAAGTCCACTCTGCCAGCACTTGTAAAGTAGAAAAGAAGCTTACTGTTATCGAATGTATATTCAACGTCAACGAGCTTCATGTCAAGCCCGTGCTCTTCGATCTTTTTAAGGCAAACTGAAAAAGCCTCTTTTTCTTTTTGTTTATTTTCCTCTCCGTGAACGATGTCTTCTTTTGTTGCAACTCGGATCACAGCACGCAGAGGCTGAACTATATCTTTTTCTCTTACCATTTTTTTAGCACAAGCTACGTCTCCAAGCTCAGGGCCGCGTGCTGTTTCTACAACCGCCGCATCACCCAACTTCAGCTTGAGATTTCCGGGTGCAAAATAATATACCTTGCCCGCCTTTTTGAAACGGACGCCGACAACCTCGACCTTTGGCAGATTGTCTTCTTCCGGTTCTTTGAGTGAGATAGGAGCAATATTATCGCTCGTGCTTACGGGAGTGAGATTCTCGACCTCGTAAGGTACAGTATTTGAAAGGGACACATCTTCTTTTTTGAGCGACTCTGTATTTTGGGGCAGAGATTGCTCGTTTTGATTTATATCCTCTTTTCCTTTTTGATGATTATTATGGTGTCTGTTTTTATGATAGTGTTTATTTCGTCTTCCGTTAAAATTTTCTTTGGGAAAATTTTTTCTTTGTTTATCCGAATTTGCATTCGGAGTTGTATTTTCTTGATTATTCATTATAAAATCTCCATATCAGAGTAATTTAATAAATTCAGACAAGGCCGCATTCTGCCGCAAGTGTCCACATCGTCAGATATACGTTAGAATTTGCAGAAAGATTTGATTTAGCATTTTCGAGCACTTCAAGTAGCGGAAAGAGTGTAGAGATTTTTAACTTTGAAGAAAGTTCAGCGGCTTCTTTTTCGTCCGAGAAAAAACAAAGATCAGCCTCGTCGCATTTTTTTACAACTATGAGATCTCGCACCGCGCTTTGAAGTGACGTCAACTGCCCTATCAGTTCCTCTCTTTTTTTGGAAAACGAAGAGACAAGCTCAACGCTACGTCTTCCTCTTTTTTGCTCGGACATAGCTGTCAAAAAATCTTTTGCGAGGTGTCTTGATGCAAGAAGTGGTTTTCGCTTCTTTTCGTCTAAGAGCTCAAGTGCCTGTCCCATAAAACCTGAAGAGAGCTTGACTATATCTTCGAATTCTTCGGGAGCCTCTTTTTTCAAAATTACCGCTGCCTCGCTTTTTTTCTCTATACCGCTTCGGAGAAGATGTTCGGGTAACGGACGCATTCTGATAATTGGTGCACGGCTTTTTATCGTTTCGAGCAGATTTCTTGAGCTTTCGCAAAGAAGAAGAAAATATACGAATTTCGGCGGTTCTTCAAGAGTCAGAAGAAACGCGTTCTGAGCTTGTACGTTCATCGTATGTGCATCTTCTACTATATAAACCTTTACATCGAGGTCATTCGGCAGTAAGCGTACGCTTTCTCTGACCGAACGTATAATATCAACGCCCAGTTGTGCTTTCCCGTCTGCACGGGAGACCGTGATAACGTCGGGAGATTGACCATTTAGTATTTTTTTACATGATGGACATTGTGAACAGGGAATAGGAAAGGAAGCATTTTGTGCATTCTCGCAAGCAAGCGCCGCAGCGATGTTAAGTGCCAGCGTGTGCTTTCCTGAACCTAGCGCTCCTTCTATTATGTACGCATGGGCAAGGGATCCTGTGCGTATGTCAGAGGCGAGATAAGACCGTAAATCCTCGTTGCCGAGAATGTTGGGAAAACAATTCACAAGCCTCACGTCCTTTCACATCACATCAAAATCCATCTTAAATTATATCAAAAATAATTTCATATGTCAATAGATAAAGTTTGGAGCAAAAACAAAAGTGTACGGTTCTCGTACACGAAAACCGTACACTTTTGTTTGCTATAGTATTGATTGTGACTGTCTCAAAAATTTTCATTTGAGACAGTCGCCGAGGAAGGTTGTCAGCAGCCGCATCCGCCGCAGCAGAAAACAAGAAGAACGATGATTATAAGCCAGATGATATTGCTATTATCAAAAAGGTTGCAAAGGCAGTTGTTATTCATAAATAATTCCTCCAAAAATGGTTTTTAGGAGCTGTTTATAGCTCTCATTAGCATAATATGTCGGCAGAAAGAAAATGTTCTTAAAATTTTTTGAAATGTGTTGTAGTATGTTGA
>JAFYLR010000049.1 GCA_017550115.1 Clostridia bacterium
ATATGGTAAGCACAGACAAGCTATATGAAATAGATAAGTGGGCACTTTCCGAGCTTAACAACCTGGTGAAAACTTGTCGCAAGGCTTACGAAGATTTTGAATTCCATATCGTTTACCATGAGGTTAATAAATTCTGCACTATTACCCTTTCAAAGCTTTATATCGACATCACAAAAGACCGTGTTTATGTTGAAAAGAAGGATTCCGAGGGACGCAGAGCTGCTCAGACAACGATGTTCATGATCCTAAGTGCTCTTACAAGACTTATCGCCCCGATGCTTGCTTTCACCTCCGAAGAGATCTGGAAAGCAATGCCTCATCTTGAGTCTGAGGACAATGCAAGTGTATTCCTTAACGCTATGCCCGAATATAACAGTGAGTATGAATTCGGAGATATTGCAGATCGTTGGAACCGCCTCTTCGAGCTTCGTGACGATATTATGAAAGCTCTTGAGGAAGCACGTGCAAACAAGCTTATAGGTAAATCTCTTGATGCTAAGGTAACTATCTACACTTCAAACGAAGATACCTACAAGACATTTGCTGAGTTTGCAGAGGAGCTCAAGACCGTATTTATCGTATCTTCTGCGGAAGTAGTTAAAGCGGACGCACCGGACGAAGCGTTTACCGAAACAGAATCCGGTATAGGCGTTGTCGTTTCTCAGGCGGACGGACACAAGTGTGACCGCTGCTGGGCATACTCTACAGAAGGCTATGAGAATGAGGACGGCTTTATCTGTGAGCGTTGCAAAAATATAATCGATTCTCTGTGATAATTTGCATCATATAATTTGCGATGCGAGATTTTCGATACTTGTATCGGAGATCCCGCATCGTTTTTTGGAGTTTTATATGTTAATATTTTTATTTTCAATCGTTGTGCTGACGATCGTTTCCGATCAGATAACAAAATGGTTGGCCCTCGAATTTCTAAAAGAAATTGAGACGTTTCCTATAATTGAGGACGTGTTACATCTGACCTATCACGAAAACAGAGGTGCGGCATTTGGTATTCTTGATGACAACCGTTGGGTGTTCTTGAGTATATCAACGATAACAATCATAGGAATAATATTCTACCTCATTAAATATCCCCCGAAAAGTATGTGGTTTGGTCTGGGACTTGCTTTCATTCTCGGCGGCGGAATAGGTAATATGATCGATCGCATTTGGCTTGGATACGTTATTGATTTCGTTGATTTCAGACTGATAAATTTTGCGATTTTTAACGTTGCTGATTCATTTGTATGTATTGGTGCTGTTCTTGTATTGATATTCGTTTTCTTTTGCTCGGAGGAGTCCAAAAAGAAAGTAAAAGGAGCAGAAAATGAAGAAGACCGTACTGATAACTGAAGCAAACGAAAACAAAAGAATTGACTTGGTTCTGTCCGAGGAGCTTTCTTTGACGCGTTCTGCCGCGGCAAAATTGCTCGAGAGCGGAAACGTAACCTTGGGCGAGAGACTTGTGTCAAAAAGTCTAAAAGTCATCTCAGGGCAAAAATTTGAGGTTGTCATACCCGATCCCGTGCCCTCCGAGGCACTTCCCGAGAATATTCCTCTTGATATCGTCTATGAAGATGATGATCTGCTCGTTGTAAATAAGCCATCGGGAATGGTCGTACACCCCGCGGCAGGAAATCCGAGTGGAACTCTCGTCAATGCCCTGCTGTATCATTGCGGATCGTCCCTCTCCGGTATAGGAGGAGTTATTCGTCCCGGCATCGTACACAGAATAGACAAAGACACGAGCGGACTTCTTGTAGTTGCAAAGAACGATGAAACGCATCTTGCTCTGTCCGAGCAGTTAAAGGACCATACCGTGAGCCGTGTTTATAGTGCGATTGCCTGCGGAAACCTAAAAAATGATACAGGCACGATCGATGCCCCAATCGGCAGACACCCAAACGATCGAAAAAAGATGGCAGTGCTTCGCTCCTCAGATTCAGCAAGAGAGGCTATCACCCATTATCAAGTCATTGAACGGTATAGGGCGTTCACTTACTTAAAGTGCGTACTCGAAACGGGACGAACGCATCAAATAAGAGTTCATATGTCAAGTATAGGACATCCGCTTTTGGGAGACAGCGTTTACGGCGGTGCAGGTACTAAATTCGAGGCAAGAAATAAGGCACTTATCGACGGACAATGTCTGCACGCAGGTGAGCTTAGCTTTATTCACCCCGCAAACGGCAAAAAGGTTCATTTTGAATGTCCCCTGCCCGAATATTTCACTGCTGTTATAGAAAAACTCAGAAATATTTCAAATTAAAAATAGGATACTGCTTTTGCAGTATCCTGTTTTTTTAGAAAAATTAGAAAAACGAAAGCTGATCGGTCTCGTTTACTCCTTCAAGCGCACCGTTTTTACGTAAAAGTTCCGTAAGAGACTGTGAAACCTTTGCTCGTATCTGCATATCCTCGACCGAGAAGAAAGGTTCTTTTTCTCTTTCTTCAACAATTCCGACAGCGGCACTCTCTCCAAGTCCCGGCAGTGAGATAAACGGCAAACGAATACCGCCGTCCTCGGGCTTGAAAATCTTCGCCTCGGATTTGTTGATATTAACTCCGAGAAGTTTTATTCCTCTCGCGAGACATTCGTTAACGAGCAGAAGAGTGCTGACCTGACCTTTTTCCTTTGCCGTCGCTTCTCTTCCCTTTCTCTCGATCTCGTCAATAACCATCTTCACCTTGCGTCTGCCGCCCATAACTATCTCAGCGTCAACGTCGCCACCGGCAGCGGTAAACATCGCACAATAAAACATTACAGGCATATGCACCTTATACCAAGCAAGACGGATAGCAGACATAACGTATGCCGCCGCATGAGCCTTCGGGAACATGTATTTTATTTTTTTACAGGACTCTATATACCAATCGGGAACACCGTGAGAAGTCATATTAGTCTCCCAATCCGGAGTTAAGCCCTTTCCCTTTCTAACGCTCTCCATAATTTTGAAGGCGTCGGAATTATTAAGACCGTATCTTATGAGAGCGTTCATGATATCGTCGCGACATCCTATAACATTGGATATGTTACATATACCGTGCTTTATAAGCTCATCTGCATTACCAAGCCAGCATCCCGTTCCATGAGTAAGTCCCGATATCTGCAGAAGGTCCGCAAAATTTTTTGGTTTTGCGGTCTGAAGAACTCCAATAATGAATTTAGTGCCAAATTCAGGCAGTCCCAGAGTGCCTAACGGAACACCTATATCCTCGGGCGTTACCCCAAGAGGTTCTGTAGATTCAAAAAGCTTATAAACCTCTTCATCATTCATCGGAACGTCCATAACGTTAGTTCCGCTGAAACGCTCTATCATCTTATATTTGGTAGGAACATCGTGTCCAAGCTCGTCAAGCTTCAGTATCGTATCGTGAAGATAAGAAAAAGCATAATGGGTAGTAAGAATATCGGAATTCGGATCATCTGCAGGATGCTGTATGGGAGTGAACTCATATATCGAGTTTTCTCTTGGTACAACTATAATTCCTCCGGGATGCTGACCTGTCGTTTTCTTAACTCCGACAAGTGTGCTTATCATATGATTGACCTCTGAGACACCCAATTTCAAGGATTTCTCCTCGAGATACTTTGCAACGTATCCGAACGCCGTTTTGTCTGCAAGAGTACCGAGCGTTCCCGCACGGAACACGTTTTCTTTACCGAAAAGCTCCTCGGTATATTTATGAACCCTACCCTGCACCTCTCCCGAGAAGTTAAGGTCGATATCGGGTGATTTATCACCATAGAATCCAAGGAAGGTTTCAAACGGAATATCATGTCCGTCGCCCACGAGCCGAGTGTTGCACTTAGGGCAATTTTTATCCGGAAGATCAAAGCCCGATCCGAATTCTCCTTTTATGAAGAATTCAGAATACTGACACTTTGGGCAATAGTAATGCGGAGGAAGAGAGTTAACCTCGGATATGCCCGCCATATTGGCAACGAAAGAAGATCCGACAGATCCTCTCGATCCGACCAAATATCCCTGACTCTCACTATAATAAACAAGCTTTTGCGCTATCATATAAAGCACGGCAAAGCCGTTATTTATAATAGACGTAAGCTCCCTATCAAGACGTTCGCTTACAATGGAGGGCAACGGATCGCCATAAAGCTGTTTTGCTCTCGTCCAACAAAGATTTTGCAGATCCTCCTCAGCACCCTCCATTTTGGGAGTATAAGTCCCTTTTGGTATCGGGCGAACATCTCCAATCATATCTGCAATCTTATTAGTGTTTGTAACAACGACCTCGTACGCCTTTTCCTTACCCAAATATGAAAATTCTTCAAGCATTTCCTCGGTCGTTCTGAAATAAAGTCCAACGTCCTTATCCGCATCCTTGAATTTCAAAGAAGAAAGAAGAATTTTTCTGCCTATTTCATCTTCTTTATTGATAAAATGCGAATCGCAGGTAGCACAGACAGGCTTCGAATATTTCTCGCCAAGCTCTACTATGCGACGATTAAGTTCTCTCAAGCCTTCATCGTCTCTGACACGTCCCTCTGCCACAAGAAAACGATTGTTGCAGATAGGCTGTATCTCGAGATAATCATAAAAATTGACTATTTCCTCAATATCATCTTCAGATGCTCCGTCGAGAATAGCTCTGAAAAGCTCTCCCGACTCACAAGCCGAGCCTATGATAAGCCCTTCTCTGTGCTTTATAAGCTCACTCTTGGGAATTCGGGGATTACGCTTATAATAATTGACATAGCTCTTTGTTATAAGCTCGTACAAATTGCGAAGTCCAACAAGGTCTTTTACCAGAATTATCTGGTGATAGGTCGGGAGCTTCAGAGGATCGGTATTTCCCATCATTTCCCGATCGAGATCCGAAAAACGCTCCCAGTTGAATTTTTCCATCTTGTTGCACATCGCAAAATATATATGTGCAAGCATTTCTGCGTCATCACAGGCACGATGGTGATTAAAATCTCCAAGATGAAAATAATCTGCAAGAGTGTCGAGCTTGTGATTTTTTATATCGTTATTTATAAATCTTGATATTGCAACAGTATCAACGTATGGATTTTCAAATTTCATACCGTTGAGCTGGGCATAGTGACGTATAAATCCCGTATCAAAGTTAGCGTTATGAGCGATAAGAAGATCGTTCCCCGTAAATTCAAAAAACTTCTTTATCGCATCTCCCACACAGGGTGCGTCCTTCACCATCTCATCGGTGATTCCCGTCAGCTTGACTACCTCTTCCGGTATCGGTCTCTCGGGGTTAACAAAGGTATTGAAGCGGTCTATAACTCTGCCGTCCTTTATTTTAACTGCACCGATCTCGGTAATACCGCAGGCGAGAACCGAAAGTCCGGTCGTTTCTATATCGAAAACAACTATCTCATCTGTAAATTTACCGTCATATTTTGTGCCAAGTCCACCCTTTGCATCATTTACAAAATATGCTTCAAGACCATAGATAACCTTCATACCGCTCTTTTCCGAGCAAAGCATAGCATCGGGAAAGGCTTGTACATTTCCGTGGTCTGTTATGGCAATCGCTTTATGCCCCCAACGCTGTGCAGTCTTTATTGCGTCTTCCACAGGAGTTATAGCGTCCATCGTTGACATATTCGTATGCAAATGAAGCTCAACACGCTTCTCGGGTGCATTGTCAGCACGTTGTATCTTCTTGACCTTGGCGGCAGAGGACAGTTCAATTACCATATCAGAAACAGGCTTATCTTTGGACTTATATCCCATAAAAGGAAGTCCCTGCCCCGACATAGCCCTTCCGCTTATCGCAACGACGCTTCCAATGCCAAAAGCACCTTTTAGTTTCTTATTTTCTTCTTCAGAGACGTTGCATTTGTAAACGTCTATCGAGGAATATCCGTCAAACACGCCAAAAATAACGTCATATCTATCCTGACGATTTCGCGCAGTATCACTACTATATGAAAAGACCTCTCCTATAACAGTAACCTTTGACATAGGACTCTTGATTTGTCCAACACCTATACATTTTATCTCAAAAGGCTCTCCCCAAACTGTCTCCGGCTCACTTATATCATAGCTGCGGTTTCCTATACGAATCGAATTTCCGTAAATTCTAGGATTTGCATCTATCCCACTGTAGAGAGAATCGACCTTTCTCAAAGCGACTTCATCTTCGTTTATACTTAAAGAACTCGCTTGTTCACTACCCCTGTTTTGTGCTGAATATGCCCTCATTTGTCTGTCATATTCCAAAAGACGCGTTGCTGCAGGATTGGGGCTTTCCGTATAATTTTTCGCGGTTTTTAGGGTAACGTGATATGTAAGTCCAAATTCACTTTTTATAATATTTTCAATTATAGAAGGCGTTTTTGCGTCACAAACAAAAGAAATGCCGTCAGACGAAAAAGGAATCGTCAATTCAATTTCATTTCCTTTTATATCGCTCTCGTAATTTGTGAAAAATCCTTTGACAACAATACCTACTCGCTCAGCCTCAAGCAAAATCTGTGGAAGATAATCGTGACTAAAGAGCGAAGAGTCATACATCGGCAAAATACGAACGGATGAAAGCTGATAAGTTTCCCTTACTTCATCTTCGATCTTATATAAAATCCTCTTGTCGATTATTTTGGGGAATTTAGCTTTCACCTCAAGCATTTTATTATTCTTATCCGCTCTGAGTTTTATATCATATGCAGAGAGAAGCAGTTCTCTGCTCCTCTCGTCCGGCTCATAACGCTTTAATATTTCGGTTAGTTTTTTTTCAGACATTTTAAGGATTTCCTTCTTTTTTATCGTCTTTTATCGGAATTTTTTGATCTCTGAAATAAGTCTTTCGATTATTTTGTCCTCAGGTATCTTCTCTATTATCTTGCCATGCGAAATAAGTACGGCTTCCCCCTCGCCACCGGCGATTCCGATATCAGCCTCTCTTGCCTCACCGGGTCCGTTCACAACGCACCCCATAAGTGCAACCTTTATCGGAATATCCATAAGTCCCTCTCGCTCAGTTTCTTTTGCAAAACGTTCAGACAGAGATATAAGATCTATTTTTGTTCTCCCGCAGGTAGGACAACTTACTATATCAAGTCCGCTTTGCCCCTCTACCGCAAGTGCTGAAAGTATCTTCTTTGCCGCCGCCACCTCGGATAACGGGTCTGCCGTAAGAGAAATACGCAAAGTGTCGCCAATTCCGTCACAGAGCAGGGCGCCAACGCCTATTGAACTTTTTATAAGTCCCATCTCTGCTCCGCCCGCTTCGGTAACGCCAATATGCAAAGGATAATCGCACCTTTCGCTGACAAGCCTGTTCGCCGCTATCATATCCGAAACATTTGATGCCTTTATCGAGATAACGGTATCGTAAAAATTAAATTTTTCAAGTAACGATGCGTGATACATCGCACTCTCGGCAAGAGCTTCGGGCGTAGGCGAGCCGTATTTTTCGAGAAGATGCTTCTCTACCGAGCCACTGTTAACACCAATTCTTATAGGAATATTGCGGCTGCGACAAGCATCGGCTACCGCCTTTACATTATCATCTCCACCTATGTTTCCGGGATTTATTCTTATCTTGTCAATACCGTACTCGGCACACTTGAGAGCAATCTTATAATCAAAATGTATGTCAGCTACTATCGGAACGCGAACCTCCGATTCTTTGAGCTTTTTCACCGCTTCAGCGGCACAAAGATCGGGAACGGTAATTCTAACAATATCACACCCTGCACGCTCCAAAGCTAAAATTTGAGCCTTTGTGGCTTCAAAATCGTGCGTATCGGTATTCGTCATCGACTGAATAGCGATCTTATTCTGCCCTCCTATACCGACACTTCCCGCACGAATCTCTCTACTCGTCCTTCTAATACTGTTATAATTCATATCAAACCTATAATATCCTTAAAAGTTATCAATATCATAAACACAAACAATATAACAAGCCCTGCAAAATTTATATACGCTTCAACGTTCGGATTTATCCTCTTTCTGCGTATCATCTCAATGATAAGGAAAATAAGTCTGCCCCCGTCAAGTGCGGGAAACGGCAGAAGATTCATAACACCAAGATTCATAGTAATAACAACCATAGCAAAGAAAAAGCTCGATGCACCGTAAGTTGCCGCCTGTCCTATTGCGCTCGTCGCCCCTACAGGACCTGAAACCGCCTCAATTCCGTATTTGCCGCTGATAAGATCAACTATCGAATCCCAAATCATTTTAACGGTTGATATAGACCGAAAATAAGCGTGTTTTGCAAGATTTATAAAGTTCGGAGAGTCCGCGTTTACTAAAAAATCAGGCGTACCAAACGTATAACCCGCCTCTGTTTCGGTAGCAAAAACAACGTCCTCAAGTATTACCTTTTTCCCCTCTCGAACAACTGTTATATCGAGCGGCTTTGCACCCTTGTGCATTATCTCATAGACAAGCTCGTTACCTGTGTGGATCGACGCGCTCTCAACCTTGATTACCGTATCTCCCACCATAAGTCCCGATTCTGCACTAAGTGCATTTTCTTCAAAAGCAGCTATCGTGTTCGACGCCAATTCTTTAGTTGAGAAAACTATGGCGAACATTATAACGATACCAAGCAAAATGTTCATCGTCGCACCTGCGACGGTTATAATTATTCGCTTCCAGACAGCCTTGTTGCAGAATGCATTACTGTCATCTGAATCCTCGTCCTCGCCAACCATGCTAACGTAACCGCCGATCGGCAACAGGCGAAGAGAATATGCCGTTCCGTTCTTTTTCGAGACCTTTGTTAACAGCTTTGGTCCCATTCCAACGGAAAATTCTTTTATTGTTACGCGGAAAAGTCTTGCACAAATAAAGTGTCCAAATTCATGAATGAATATAAGACAACCAAATACAAGCAACGCAAGCGGAATATACCAGAAATTTATGGAAATCACATCCTTTTTGCGAAATTAACAATACCCATAGCAACTTCTCTTGCTTCCCTGTCTGAATTAAGGATCTCATCAAGAGAATGTGCCTCTCTTTTTGTAGAAAGTTTATCGACCGTCTCTGAAACACAGTCAAAAATATCCGTAAAACCGATCCTCTCGGAAAGAAATGCAGAGACCGCAACCTCGTTCGCAGCATTTAGTACAGCAGGCATCGCACCACCCATATTCATACATTCAATAGCCTTTTTAAGCAAAACAAATGTTTCTGTGTCGGGCTTCGCGAACGTCAGTTTTGAAAGCTTATCAAAATCAAGTCCCTCAATTACTGCAACATTGCGACGGGGAGCTGAAAGTGCATACTGAACGCAAAGACGCATATCGGGAACGCTGAGCTGAGCGATAATACTATTATCAATATATTCTACCATTGAATGTATTATACTCTCACGCTGTACTACAACTTCTATATTAGTAACGTCAACACCAAAAAGATGAGCCGCCTCAATAACCTCAAAGCCTTTATTCATAAGTGTTGCACTGTCAATAGTTATCTTTGCCCCCATATTCCACGTTGGGTGTGCAAGAGCGTCTTGCGGCGCGATACCCTCAAGTTCAGATCTGCTTTTCCCGAAAAAAGGACCGCCTGATGCTGTCAGAATAAGCCTTTTTATCTCTTCCCGCTTTCCTGCCTCAAGGCACTGATATATTGCACAATGCTCACTGTCAACAGGTAAAATTCTCAAGTTTTTCTCTTTTGCAAGAGACATAACGACCTCGCCCGCAACAACTAAAGATTCCTTGTTCGCAAGAGCAAGTTGTTTTCCACTATTAAGTGCGGAAATAGTGGGCATAAGTCCCGCTTCGCCTATAATTGAGTTGAGTGCGACTTCAGCGTCGCTCTCAAATATCATATCAACTATTCCGTCTTTTCCCGAATAAATCTTGGCCGAAGTATCCGCCAACTTTATCTTAAGCTCAGAGGCCGCACGCTCGTCTGCCATAGCACACGCCTCGCACCCAAAAAGTCTGACCTGCTCCTCTATAGCACGAACATTTTTATCGGCACTGACCGCCTTTACTTTATGTCCTTCACGCAAAGCTACGTCAAGAGCCTGAGTACCAACAGAGCCGGTTGATCCAAGAACTATTATCGAACGGCTGTTTTTTATTTCTTCTCTCATAATCAAATACCAAACGAATAAACTAAAACCATAAGCACAGATGCGACCGCCAAAACAGAATCAAAACGGTCAAGTACTCCCCCATGTCCCGGGAAAAGCTTTCCGTAATCCTTGATTCCGTATTCACGCTTTATAAGCGATGCCGCCAAGTCTCCTATCTGTGAAACTATAGAAATTATTACACCAAAAATACCTATAGCAACGATATTAACGTTAATCGCAAAATTATTATTAACGATTATAGCGTAGATCACATACGCAAAGGCACAGAAAATAATTCCGCCAATACTGCCCTCTATCGTTTTTTTAGGCGAAACGTCAGGTATCAGCTTATGTTTACCCAAAGCAAGACCTGTAAAATATGCAAAAATATCCGTCATCCAAGCTCCGACAAAGACTAACAAGAAAATATATTTTCCTATATCCTCGTAATCTCTCAAAAGGATTATCGAACTGAATCCAACGTTAATATACATACAAACAGCAAATGTAATTGCTACCTGCTCTATCTTCGTTTTTCCGTGCGAAAAGACAGCTACCGAAAGAAGATAAAGTATATAAATCACTTGAATAAAAACTATAAACTTTATCCAAGCAGTATTCTCTCTGCCAAGTCTTGAAAAAACGGGAATTATCAGTGCTATAATATACTGCGGAACTGATATAGCGTAATTTTTATAAACTCCGATACAACGCATCAGCTCAAAATTGCCTACCAAACACAAAAACGCCATTGCCGCCACAAGCGCGTATGTATCTGAAAACCATAAAACAGGAATAAACAAAGCTACTCCTATCACCGATGTTATAATTCTTTTAAGCATAACAAATCCTATACCTTACCGTATTTCCTTTTCCTGTTGTAAAACTCTTGCACGATCTCATTGATATTTTCTTTTGAAAGATCGGGCCAGAGTACATCTGTAAAATAAAGTTCCGAATACTGTGCCTGCCAAAGCAAAAAATTAGACAAACGAATATCTCCGCCTGTTCGCACTATCATATCTGGATCGGGACAATGTGCCGTATAAAGAGCGTCCGAAATATCCGCCTCCGTTATCTCAGTTTTTCCGCTTTTTACGATTTTATTAAAAGCGTTTACGATCTCCGCACGGGAACCGTAATTTAAAGCAACGTTCAGCAAAAGATCCTTGTCCTTTGAAATTTCTTCAACATAAGCGATCTTTCTCTGAAGCTCCGGCGTTAAAACGCTCATATCTCCGATAAATCTATATCTTATATTATGCTCTTCCATTTCTCTCTCACAAGTGTCAAGATACTCTGAAAGAAGATTCATAATAGTATCGACTTCATTTTGAGGTCTGCCCCAATTTTCAGTTGAAAAAGCATATACCGTAACGATTTTTATACCAATATCGCCGCAATATTGGACTATTTTTTTGAAATTTTCAGCACCGTGTTTATGTCCAAAGGTTCGAGGCATCATCTTTTTTGAAGCCCATCTGCCATTTCCGTCCATTATAAAAGCAATATGAGAAAGCCGTTCGTCAACGAGCGGTGCCTTGTTTGATTCTGCCATATCTGTCTCCATAATATGAATTATATACGAGAACGGAGCGTCTTTTTTTACACCCCGTTCCACAATTTGATTAGATAGCCATTATCTCTTTTTCTTTTGCCGCAACGATTCCTTCTATCGTCTTGACAAATTTATCTGTCAGATCCTGAACAGACTTTTCGGAAGCCTTTTGCTCGTCCTCTGTCATGCTACCGTCTTTTTTCATGTTCTTGCATTCGTCATTTGCATCACGGCGAACGTTTCTTATAGCAACCTTACAATCCTCGCCCATTTTCTGAACCTGCTTTGTAAGATCCTTTCTGCGCTCCTCAGTAAGCTGAGGGAATACAAGACGTATAGTTGTACCATCGTTGCTGGGAGTAATTCCAAGATCCGATGTAAGCAATGCCTTTTCAATAGCCTTGAGAGTTGATGCATCATAAGGCTTTATAGTAAGAGTTCTTGCGTCTGCCACACGAATATCTGCCATGGAAGCAAGAGGTGTGAGGGAGCCATAATATTCAAAAGAAACTCTGTCAAGCACTCTTGCATTCGCCTGACTTGCTCTTATTGATGACAAATTATATTCAAGAGAATCGATCGATTTCTGCATTTTAGCTTCTACATCTTTAACGTTAAGTTTCATCTTCTTAATTTCAGCCCTTAAGCTGCCTTTCTTTATATTACTTGTATAATTATATCACTTATGAATTACTGTGCCAATCTTTTCGCCCATAATAACTCTGTGTATATTCCAAGGGTCCTTAAGAGCAAAAGCATAAAGCTTGATATCATTTTCCATACAGAAGGTCGTCGCCGTCATATCGAGTGCCTTTAGCTCATTTGCCAATATATCCTTATATGTAACCTCGCAAAGACGCTTCGCACTCGGATCTTTGGCAGGATCGGCAGTATAAACGCCATCAATGTTCTTCGCCATAAGAACGATGTCTGCACCTATCTCCGCAGCCCTGAGGACTGCCGCCGTGTCGGTAGAGAAGTAAGGAACGCCAAGACCGCAGCCAAATATAACTACCTCACCGTTCTCAAGATGAGAGATTGCTCCTCTAACAGTATATGGCTCAGCAAAAGAGTTCATCTCAACGGCTGTCATAACATGAGCTTTGATTCCTTTATGCTCAAAGGCATCTTGGAGAGCCAGAGAGTTTATAGCAGTTGCAAGCATTCCCATATGGTCTGCTCTTGCTCTGTCCATATCATTTCCCTGTCTTCCGCGCCAAATATTTCCTGCGCCTACTATCACTGCAACCTGTATGCCGTCATCGCAACACTTTTTTATAACAGATGCAACTTCACCCAAAAAATCATGGTTTAATATGCCGTCAACACCTGCCGCAAGTGCCTCGCCCGAGAGTTTCAAAAGCACTCTTTTATATTTCGGTTTCGAATCCATAACATGACCTCCAAAAACACTTATATACTCTGTTATATTTTATCCTAAATATTGAATTTTGTAAATAGTTTTTTTGTAAATTATTCTCTATAATTTGATTTTTTATAAAAATTCCCTTTTATTTGCTTCATTTAATAAAAACGACCGCAAAACTTCCAAAAAGCACAAACAAAAAAACCTCTCCGAAGTGGGAGAGGTTTTTTGTATAAAATTTTGATAAAATTAACCAACGATACCCGAACGCTCGATACCTTGAACAAGATATCTCTGGCAGAACAGATACATAATAATCAGCGGAGCTATGACCATCATTCCGGCGGTATTGTGTATCGCCTGATAGAATAGACCCTGACCCGCATAATCTGTCCTTAATGACAAAGGAATGTCCGAAATAATATCGTTAAACAGCGTCATTCTGCCCGTGGGCAACAACAGCTCTGTATAGAAATTATCCGTCCACTGCCACGAGAACGCAAACAGGAAAACTGTTATCATCATCGGAACTGAAAGCGGAATAATTATCGTAAAGAATGTGCGGAAAACTCCCGAACCGTCAACGTATGCAGATTCTTCAAGTTCATCGGGAACTCCACGGAAGAATTGTCTGAGCATAAATATGTAAAGACCATTCTTAAATGCAATCGCACCCGCCGAAAGTATATACAGCGGCCAGAATGTTTCCGTGAGTTTGATTCCGTATCTGAATCCGTCGGGAAGAATGTTTATTTTAGCAAGTAAATCCATTATTCCCAAAACATCAAAATCCTTGAAGTTTTGAAGCATCGCAAGACGCATCGTCGGGTGAGGCACTATCATTGTAAGCATAACCAACATAAACAATAACTTATTGCCTCTGAATTTGAATTTTGCAAAACCATAAGCAACCAAACAACATGTAAAGGTTTGAAGTATTGCACAAATTATTGAAACCTCAAGCGTATTTGCAAAAGCTTCCCAATATCCAAGCTCTGTAAATACAGCCTTATAAATATCGAGAGAGAAATCTTTTGCGATAAGACGTACAGTGGGATCAACAAAATCATTCATACCCATAAAGGACGATGCTATCTTTGAAATAAAGGGAAATAGAATTACGTAAGAGATACCTATCAAAAGAACCAATCTGAAGATAACAACTACTAATTTTTGATAGAAAAATGTAGTACCGAATTTAGCCTTAAGTCTTTCTTTCAAAGGAGTTCTTTCAAAATCAACGCGTATTTTGTTTTTTGTTTCTTTTTTTATCTTTGGTTGTTTAACCGCATTTTGTGCGTCCATTTTTATTCCTCCTTAATCACGTCTTTGATAGAATACATAAGCTGAGAATATTCCGGCAACAGCAACAACGATAAGTATAACCAAAAGGAAATACATCCAAGCCATAGCAGAGCTTATAACTCCGCCGTGTGCTGTGTTCGTCACCTGTTCTATGAACCTCATAACCGTATTCGATTCTGCGGTAAATGAGTCAATGATCGTGTAAACCGCGTTAACCAGAATCATCGGACTTATCATCGGGAAAGTAATTTTCCAGAAAGTTTCCCAAGCAGACGCACCCTCTATTTGACACGACTCATAGATAGCAGGGGATATTGATTGCAAGCCTGCCAAGAATATCAACATCTGAACACCGCTTCGGTTAACTATATCGTAAATATTGTTGATTATATCAACGACCATCGTTACCAGCTCTTTACCCACCTTCATACTATCAAACAAATTCTCAAAATCAAGAACCGACACGATCTGAGCCGAAGCACTTTGTCCCGAACCATCATTAATACCAGAGGTGCTGTCCATATAAGCTGACAGGATATTGTTTGATTCAAGAGTAGCCATTACACCCGTTGCAATAATAACCGGAACGAAGAATATTGCTCTGAAAACCGCACGACCTGCCATCTTCTGATTAAGAAGAATCGCCATAAACAACGAAAATATTACGATAGCGGGAATATCAAATGCCAATTTTCCGATACCTGAGATCAAGGTTTGAACAAAATCCGGATTGACGAAAAGTGCCTGTCTGTAGTTATCCCAACCTACCCACTCAAGATCCATTCCTCCGCCGGGCTTTGAACTTACATGATAAAACGTAAGCTTTATTGAATCAAATATGATTGGAAAATAAACTACTATAAAACCGATCAAAAAGGGCAGAACAAAAATCCAACCTGCACGAGCCTTACGCCTGTCAAGAGAAGCTATGCGACGCTTTTTCTTCGACGCATTTTTTACTGCATTGTTTGTCATAGTTTTTCACCTCTCCTTTCAATCAAGTTTTATTACATAGCCGTAAGCATCAACCTCAACGCCCTCGACCATAACGTCAAAATAGTTGTAATTAAGTATAAACGTTGTGCCGTTTTCGTATGTTACCCTAACTATACGTCCGTCATCCATTGTCGTATACTTTTCTGATCCCTCTGTATCGGAGATTTCATCCTCATCGGGAATACGCTCTCCGATCAAAAATTCGTGATCAACGATCTCGTAAGTTTGAAGGGGAGAAAGAACCTCATTGAGTTCTTTATAAATCTCAACAATATCCTCATACCAAATATCATATCTGATTGAGTAATATTTACTGAGAAGCTCATCATCTTTGAGCAATTCCGTATTGTCATAAGAAAGGATAACGTAAATATACGCACCGTTTTCTATACACTTGAGTATCTCATATCTGATATCTCCCGCCATATTGATAGGAGAACCGGTAAAGTTCTTATATCCATGGAGAACATATCCGACAAAAGGAACTGTATAACTTGCTTTTACATAACGGCTTGAATCGAGCGGAACATCAAGTATATGATCAGAGTTCTTCCACACATAAGCATTTCCGCCCTCTGTCATAACACTATTATAAGACTCAGCAAGTCTCTCAAAAGCGTCCATCGTGTAGTTTTTGGAGTCCTCACGGTTATAAGCTTCCTTCTTATCAAAATCAGAGTTAAGAGCATAGCCCAGAGTAGATACCGAGATTCCAATAGGATCATAATCCGTATAATTCTCTGTGAGTTTATCTATAAATCTATAATAATAAGCGGGAGACATTGCGAGCTGATAGTATGTTGCATAATTCTGCCTCGTTGCACTATACGTACGTTTGTTTACAAAACGATTATCTATAGACTTTGCCGCATGCTTATCGGGAGATACTCCGTCAAACATTGATGTTTCATTGATATACGCAAAGTCAAAATCAGGGTAAACACCGTAATTGTTTTCTTTAGCGTCATCAAGAAGGTCGTCAAAGCCGGCCTTGCCCCCTACAGCCTTTTCCCACTTAAGCTTATAAGGTACTGTTGAATTTATTCCGCCATTCGCATACCCTGTAAGCTTGAAATTGATATTCTTTATACCGTCTGCGGACAAGTCGCTGTACATCTGCTGAACGTCGTCAAATGACGTCATTGCTGTCATAACTGTAATAGGAATCGAAAGTATTTTCTTAACAGTTTCAATAGCTCCGAAAGTCTCGATATAAATCGGAATTCCATCGCCTGTATCCTCTTCGGTTATCTTAGTTAAGACACCTGTATCTACCAAATAATCCTGATAAGCATTTGCCATTCCCTTCCAAGAGGGGGCATATGCATCACTGAGATTGTTTTGAGCTACAACGTCTTCATCCGTCAAGAGTATATATCTTGTTTTGAAGTTACCTGTGTAACGGCGTTCCGAAACGACCGTCCAAGTTGAGTTTGAACCTACTGATATAGCAGTCGAAAGCTTGTATGAGTCTTTCGGACGAGGCGTTACCTTCATTCTTACCGTATTATACTCATGGATACCTCCGCCATGATGTGTAGAAAGCTCACACATAGCATCGCCCTCTTCAATAATCGCAAAGAATCCTCTGTCCTCATAACGATCGAGTTCTTTTGAAGTAACGATCTTACCATCAATCTCTTGCTCAACAGTCTTGTATATTGCTTCGTTTTCAACGATTCCGAAAACAGGCACTCTCACAGGCTGCTCATAAGTACCGGTTATCGTTTGATAAGCATAATCGACACCGTAGATGGGTGCCGTAATAGTTGTTGTTGAAGAAGCAAGATCTTCAAACTTAAACAAAGCTCCGGAACCATCGGGCAAGAATGTATAACCCGTATTGGGGTTAGTTCCCGCACCCATAAAGGGCAAAATATAGATGTTATTCAAGACATATTCTGCCTCGTTATACGTGATACCGTTTGAAGGAAGTGAAACCACAAGATCGCCATCATCTATAATGTACTCAAGAGCCAACTTGAAGTTTGCAGGTTCTCTTTCATATCCTTCATATTGTACAAGCGTATGATCGTAGTCAAGCTCTTCAAAGCTGTATAAAGGACAATATTGTTTAATAATGGCCTCAATTTTTCTAAGGTCAGTTTCCGTAACAGCGTTACTACCGGTTTCCGAAAGCACGTAAATTGGCATCTCTTTTGTGATAGGCCATTTTTCGTAATAAGCTTCCTTAAAATCTTCCTCGCCGGGAGCTTCAGGATCAATAAGAGTATAATATGACTGTATTGTAGCCATATCTTTATCATTAGTGATCTTAGAAAGGATTTCTTGTTTGAATCTGTCCTTATTTATCTGTCTCGGAACAAGTAAACGTTGCGCTTCGTTACCGAGAGAGTATTCAACACGAACACCATTCTTTATTCTCCTAATACTTACCTGTCCACGCTGAGAAGCTTCTTCATAAGACAAGAAAATCTTTTCTGTTGTAGAATCTGTATAAGTAAGTATAATTTGCGAAAGCAATTCATGCTTTTTAGTTTTGGAAGCTTTTGAAGAACCAACACTATAAGGATTAGTAAGTAATATCTGACCTGTAGTTGTATCCTTAAAAGCTATTTCTCCGGAATAATCGTCACCGTATATTTCAAAACCGTCAACCGTGACGTAATGTTCCATTGCGGCAATTCTCTCTTCGGCTGAATTAAACACCGTTGTAAGATGATCGAATTCTGCCGGAACGATCTCAGCCGCAGAAGGAGCTGCAAACACCTGTACTGCGCCGAGGTTAATGCTACCAAGAAGCATTAATACAGTTAAGAGCAGCGATATTATTCTTTTCATTTTCATTTTATCTCTCCTATCTGTAATTAGTTACATTCGGTAACTTAACTCGTCTATGATGTTCGTTACAAAGCTTACGACCTTACCGAGAAGGGTTGTAAATAGAATAGCTATAAACATAATGAACGCCATTCCTACGATCGTACCAAGAGTTGTCAATACATTCTTTGACATAGAATAATCGTGTGTTACCATCATTCCAAAGAATACCAAAAGCCCTACCCATAGGTATCCAACAGTTATAAGCAGGTTGACAATAGTCAACTCAGATGAAGTAACCACGTTAGAAAGAATGGTAGAAATAATCACCATTGCCGGAAGCGGTGCAAGAGAATACGAAAGTGCTATGAAAATATCCTTAAAACTTCCCTCACCGTCAAACAATGTTGTAAGACACCAGTTTGCTATGGCAAAGAGGAAGAACGGAACCAACACTGCCGCAAACTGCATAAATATAGAAGAATATTGGCCTTTAGGATTCATAATATAGCCCTGACCTATCGCCTGATAGTAGAAAGCTATTATTGTAATTCCTATTATCGTAGCACCTGCTCTAACAGATCCTCTTTTTTCATGCTTTAGATCCCAGAATCCGTCAAATGGATGGAAGATAAGGTGAAAAGCATATAAAAGTTCTTGTTTATATGTACGTTTTCCGACAGAAATACTCGTTTTGTAGTTGACCTTCTTTGCATATCCCATAAATTTAGACCACAAAACTATTACAACTACAATAGCAGCGATAAGGATAAAGAGATATTTAGATATCCATTCCTTACGAAGCTCTTTATAAGCATTGGAATAATTTACAGTATCATAAGCCGATTTATAATACTCAATAGCCTCTGCATACTTACCCTGACGGAAGAGCGACTGGCCTATGCCTATATAAGCTGTATCAAAATTACTGTTACGTTTTAGTATTTCCACCCAAGAATCTATTGCCTGGTCATATTTTTGATTATTTTGATAAGCGAGAGCCTGAATCAACGCATCAGCATATTCTGTCCTCTTATAAGTAGTTATAGAATTATTAAGAGCGTCAAGAATCATCATTGTATTGCCCTGATAGCAAATAGCCTGAATAATTGATATATTTCCGAGCATCGTTCCGGTATCACCAAAGGCGAAGAGAAGATTGCCGTCAAAATCATAGGTAAATATCTTTGAACGCTTCTGGTCAACTATAGACCATGTTTTTTCGGGGCCAACCGCAACGTCTATTATAACTGAAGGCCCTTTAATAACATCTGTGGAAAGCTGAGAAATATCAACTTCACCGGAAGGCGGATAGAAGCCGTTACGTCTCATTATCTCAACACCCGAAGCATTGAGCATTTTTACGGGTGCATAGTCACCGGAAATATCCTTTCCTCTAATGGCTGCCTGCTGTTTTGCCTCATCGATCGACTGAGTTGTAACATATATGAAACCGTCATCTGTTATGGTTATGTTATTGAACTCTGTTGAAATAAATGCTTCGGAGCGACGTCTTTGTTCCTCGGTCTGAAAACTTCTCCAAAGGATCTGCCACATATTCGCCACAACCTTCTGAGCTCCTATAAAGCTTGTAAATTGTCCTTCATCTGTCATAACGATTATACCCTGATATGTAGTTGAAGAAACAACGTAAAGTCTGTCATATTGGTCAACAGCCAAAGCTATCGGCTTATATGCCGCACTTTCTGTAAAGAGATTAGATTCGGGCTGGGGTATTATAGAATCAAAGTCACCGTCAAGATCAAATGTTACAATACGGCTCGCATCTGTGTCACAGACAAATATTCTGTCTCGGCTTACAAACACGCCCTGAGGATTTGTGAATTCATCCGGAACACCCTGATCATTTACAAAATTCTTTATTGAAAATTTAAACTTATAATAACGGTCAAGGACTATCAGTTCTGCTCTTGCAGAGTCGATAATATACACGTTTCCGGCTTTGTCCGTTACCATATCTGTGGGTTTCTGAAGAGGACTCTCAAGACCCATATAGTTAGAGTCAATATTCATTTCTGGAACATAAGCATCCGGAGAATAGAGAGCAAAACCATCAATAGAGTATGTATAAGTTTGATAAGGAGCTGCACTTACAGCAGTTGCGGCAAGCATTATCAAAGCAAATACCATCGAAAGTATTTTTATAAACTTTTTCATTTGCTCCCCTCCTTAATCCTTCATACCACTCGAGCCCATGGTTTCGATAATATTAGACTGAGTAATGACAAATACAAGTATCGGTACCATCATCATGATAACAGTTGACGCAGCACTCGCACCTGAACGACGAATACCGCCCGCTACTATCTGATTTATAGCGTAGTTGAATGACTTCAACTGTTCACTATGAATATAGATAGAAGCACCTGCATTCCAAAGACCTTGGAAACTGTATATGATAAGTGTCAACCAAGCTGGTTTTACCATCGGCATCGCTATTACCCAGAATGTCTTCATCTCACTCGCACCGTCAAGTCTTGCACTCTCAAGAACAGCATCGGAAACGTTGGTTTCCATGAACTGCTTCATAAGATAAAGTCCAAGAGATGTACAGAATGCAGGAACTATGATTGCAAAGTATGTATCAACCATCTTAAGCGTTGACATTATGATAAAGCTGGTAATAGTTGTAACGGTTGAGTGGAACATAAGAGATGTTCTTACTGTTGTAAACATCATTTTTCCACCCGGGAATTTGATTTTCGCCAAAGCGTACGCCGCCAAGGACGAAAAGAAAAGGTTTCCCGTTGTACCTGTAACGGAAGTAAATACCGTGTTAAAAATATACCTTGAGAAAGGCACCATTGATGTATTCATCAATGAAAATAGGTCCTTAAAGTTGTTAAACGTAGGATTAACAACGTAGAAACGAGGCGGGAACATAAAAAGCTCATCAAGAGGCTTCAGAGATTGCATGACAACGTAAACCATCGGCAAAAACATGAATACTCCGAGAAGTCCAAGCATCACTGTGATTCCAAGGTCGCCACCCGCAGAACGGTTAAGGACAACTTTATGTTTTCTGGTTCTGAGTTTTTTTGCCATTTTATTGTCCCACCTTTGAAATAATATTTTTTACGAGTGTGTTTGCTCCGATCATTACAGCAAACAATACAACTGCAATAGCAGAAGCATAACCCGTTTCAAATCTTTGCCCACCATAGTCTTCGAGGTGATGCATTATAGTATGAGCCGCATAATCTACAGACGGGAATCCGCAAAGTGCTGTAACTACACCGCCAAAACCAAAAGAAGCTGTAATAGACATTATAGCACCAAACATCAACTGAGGCTTCATGGTAGGCAGCGTGACATACCAAAGCTCCTGCCAACGATTACGGATACCGTCAACCGCCGCAGCCTCATAAAGCGAACGGTCAATTCCCTGAAGACCCGCTATAAACGAAAGGAAGGATGTACCAAGCGAGGTCCAAAGAGAAACCACTATACAAAGAGGCATTACATATTCTGCATTTTGGAAAAACTGTATTTCCTCAGAGATCAATCCCAAGTTCAACAGCGTACCGTTTACCCAACCGTAAGCGTCGCCTGAGAAAAGTGTACCCCAAATCAGATAAACCTGACCTGAAATTGAAGGTGCATAGAAAACAAGTGTTACGATAGCTCTTATTCTCGGTCCCAACTCATTGATGAACCATGCCACCAAAAGAGACATAAGATAAGAAGCTGGACCTACTATAACAGCGAAAACGAAGGTGTTCTGTGCTGCAAGTAGGAAAATATCATCATCGAAAAACAATGTTATGTAGTTTTGCATGAAAATGAAATTAGGCATTTCCAGCAAGTTAAAATCCGTAAAGCTGATAACTATAGACAGTAGAACCGGAAGGACCGTAAACACGGTAAAGAGGATCATGAACGGGGCAACCATTGCATATGCAACCCAGTTGCGCTTCATCTCTTTCCATGTCCATTGGAGCTTCGACATGTCCTTACGTGCCACCGCTTTTTTCTGAGCCGTTTTCTGTGACATTATGCTCTCTCCTTTAATATTTATCAAAATTAGTCTTATTTAATTAATAGGTAGACAACGCATCGGCCGCTTCACGCAAATAACCGATAGCAGTTCCAAAGAGCGTCGCATCAGCAGCTTCAAGAGCATCGGCTGCAACACGGATTGCTTCTATATCCACTCCCTGCTCAATCGCATTCATCGCAGCATCTATCTGGGATGAATATTCGCCGGCAGTTATCTTTTCAAGCTCGTTCTTTGCCTGTCCCAAGCGTTTAGAAGCAAGTGTTTGACCTATTTCAAGCGTTTCAAGACCGAACTCTCCGCGTTTACGTGTAATTTCCTTATTAATTGTATTGATATAACTGAGAAGTTCTGTTACAGGGTTTGCATTATTGTTGTAAGCCGCAAGGAATGAGAAGTTCGTGTAACGGTCAACAATATAGTATCCGGGATAGTTAGGTATAGATGCGAGATTATTGAACTGTAGCTTAAGGCTCGCAAGCTCGTCGGTCGTCCAAGGCAAACTTTCAAGCGCCTTCTTATTCGCCGTAGGATGCTTTGCAGAGTCACCCAGAATAGCAACCATTTCATTTGAATATTGGATCTGGCAACTCTCGCCACAATACCATTTCATAAACTCCCAAGCACCCTCCGGATTGTCACAGCCATCGATCATAACCGTTGCCGTAACTGTTGAAACCGCAACGTTATTTATATCGCCGTTCTCATCTATAGTGCCGGGAATCGGAGCGAACTCCCACAGACCGCCAATCTCGGTTGCAAATACGACAAGCTTGTTATAAGTATCACTGTAACTTGCAACACCTATCGGCATCTCACCCGTTCTGAAACGGTTAACAAAGTCGTATGTATATGGGAAAGAATACATAGTAAACATATTACACATCTTCTCGAAAGATTGAAGTGCAACATTAGAATCAAGGTTGATTCTCATACCGCCGTCCGCAAAAAGTTCCCCGCCCTGCTGATAAAGGAATACTTTATAGTCGTGAGTAAGACCGATTTCCATATTGTTCGCCTGCAGAACAGGAACTGCTGCAAGAATATCGTCCCAAGTTTTGGGGATATCAATATTAAGATCTGCAAGAATATCTTTACGGTAGAACATCATCGCAAAGGTCTGTGTTTCCGGTAAGCCATAGCAACGGCGAATACCTTCCGCATCTTCCAAACCAAGAGGAAGCAATGCAGCTTCGTTATAAGCCTCGACCACTTCATCGTAACCCTCGCGGTCTTCGATAGGCATTATAGCGCCTCTGATTGCATAGTTGATAACCTCGGGTTGAGAAAGTCCTATATATACATCAGGTCCCATGCCCGCAAGAATAGAAGGAAGAAGCGTTCCTGCTGCTACGAGCTTAAGCTTGACAGATACGCCCGTCTGCGGTGTAAATTCATTATTTACAAGAGTACGGATAACCTGAGATTGGTCACGACCGTATGCAAGCCAAACCTCAACCGAATTATCTTCACTCGTCGTTTCCTCTTGAACACCTATTCTGTCGTAGTTTCTAAAGAAGCTCATGAAGAACTTCTTTATCTCGTAAACAAAAGCCTTAAAAAATCCTTCAGTAGCCTTAGGAAGCGAAGCATCGGTTGACTGTATGAGTATATAGTCAAGCTGAAGTGGCTGAGTCTTCGCTGTAGTTATCCATGTACCAAGATTACCGATATGGCTCTTAAGCTCACTCAAGTTCTTTGCTATAGCGTTCTCATCCTTGCCCATTTTTTCAAGCAACCATGCCACACGATCAAGAGTTGCTATCTGAGATCCCTTTACGCCGACAACGTCAGACAGATATCCGGAAACGTCGTAAAGTTCTCTTGACATAAGAATAAACTCATTCAACACCTCAGGCATTACACGAGAAAATCCATAGTCACGATAGCTGTCAGGGCTTGTTCCCGTAAGCTTCATTACATTAAGATAAGCATTGTTTATCTTCGTAAGAGCGGCTTCAACCCTGCGAACCACATCTCCCATAGAACCGAGGGATACCTCAAGCTCTATTGTGTATTCAACACCCGCTTCGAAGTAAAATTCAAAGTCATTCATTCCGTCGTTGAGTAGATCTGTTTGCCAATCGGAAGAATAGTTGAAACGAAGCTGTGTTGCCTCAGAGAAAGGGATTCCGTTATATTCGCCGCCGTAAATATATAATGTACGGGAGCTGTACAAACCGTCATTAATGCTCTGTTTATATCTCGTAACGATATTATACAGCCCGGTCTCCTGTGGTGTAAACGTATATCTTACCCACTGTCCCGAAGATTGCCACTTTTCACCACCAATAGTGTTGAGCACAGTTCTTGATGGGTCTGTAGGAGAAGTAATTGCTGAAGAAAAGTCTTCTACGGGGTAAATGGTCTGCGAAGAAGTAGCCACAGGCTCTTCAGCTTCCATTTTGATAAAGTAATCCTTATTTGAAGGCTTGTATCCGGATTTATCGTAATCTTTACGCACGTCATCGTAAGATACCATATCAACGTGAGGAATCAACGAGATGCTCTTCATCGCCATAGGTTCACTTACAGATTCAAGAGATATTTCGTTACGTCCAGCCTCAAAAACAAATTCAAAGCTTTCGCTATAGAAGCCGTCTCCGTCTTTAATTTCGAATGCTCTCCATTCGGGTGTCTGAAGAATAGTAGGACGAAGCTCGTTTCTATCTATGTCTAACTTGAACATACGTCCTGTTTCAGGATCGAGCTCTTCATACTGATTCACCCAAACCTTAGACAAGGAAATATGACGAGATTCACCAAATGGAATCTTTTGATTTATGCGGAAAATTCGCTGAATCGGAACAGATTTCGCAACCACAGGATAGTACTCAATAACTATACTGTACTTCGCAGTTTCGGGGACATCGACAGCCCATACAACCGTACCGTCACCGGGGGTATAAAGAGCCTCAACTCCATTTCCGTCCTCATCAAGATATTCTGCAGTCGCATATACCTTAGCGTCAGTCTTCTCTGTGATATAATCCACAGCCGATATAACTATCGCTTCCTTAGCTCTAGGTACGTTTGCGTATTTTTTCGAGTATTCCTCATACGACAAAGCATTGAGGATCTCTTTAACATCATCAATAGTTTTGTCAGAGACAGAGTCGCTGTCTTTTTCATCTTCAGTCGTGTTTAGCACAACGTCAAGATCGACAGAGACATCGCTCGAAGTCTCGTCTGTATCGGTAGCAAATACACTCGTTGACGCAAAGCAACCGATAACCGTGATCAAAGCAAGAAACATTGCTATTGATCTTTGGAATTTTGTTTTCTTCATTTGCAATTCTCCTCCTGCAAAAAATGTGTTCGATGTACAGCGTAAAACAACCGGCGACAACCGACTTGTTTTTCGCCGCAAACAGATTCGGATAAAACAAGCAATTACTGATGATACCCTATCAACAGAAAGCGGGGTGCGTTCGCACCCGGCGCTCATAAGATTGAAATTTTACCCTATTTTCTTGGCATTATGATAACATATAATAGGCGAAGATGTCAAGTATGCAACTCTTTTTTAGAAGGCTTCAAAATGTGACAAACCGCCGTCCGAAAGAACAAATCCGCATCCCAAAAACTCATAAAAATATCAAAAATTATTATCAAAAAATTCACAAATTCTACAGTAAATTGTTTTTACCCACTTTTTACACAATTTTGAGCAGTTTTTGTATGTTTTTGTGCATTTTTCCAAGCAAATATCAACCATCTTTCTATCTATACGCAATTTAGTAAATATTATTTACCAAAGCGGTTTGCTATCTCAAGGCTGGAAAAATTCAACATATAAATATTTTTTGTGCATTTATAACAAATTCAAGACGTTTTTTTCTACACATATACAAATTGCACAAAAGTCTTACAAAATTCCATTTTAGATAGATTTTAATGCCCAAAAAGCAACTTTATTACATTTATTTACAGTTGTTACAATAATTTCTTGTTTTTGTGTTGCAGAGTTCTTTACGTTTTATGAAATAAAATACACGATAATTATTGACTTTATGTACAATTGAAGTTATAATATTATCGTATGGTTGAAGAAATTCCACCCCACAAAAATAATCTAAGAGGTATAGTAATCATGTATCGCATCGGCATAGACCTCGGCGGAACCAATATCGCCGCCGGCATAGTAGATCAGAATTTCAACATAATCGCAAAAAAAAGCATTCCTACCGTTGTAACGGAGGGTGCTGACAAGGTAGCTCTTGATATTGCAGGACTTTGTAAAGAAATCACGGCCGAAAACGGCATTTCTATGACAGACATAGAATCTTTAGGCATTGCAACCCCCGGAATTGCAAACAGTTCAAACGGCGTAGTTGAATATGCAAACAATCTCCCATTCTACAAATTTCCCATAGCAGAAATCGTTTCAAGAGAAACAGGAGTCAAGAGCATTCATATAGAAAATGATGCAAACGCTGCTGCATGGGGCGAAGCTATCGCAGGTGCCGCAAAAGGCACTTCAAATTCCGTTATGATAACTCTCGGAACAGGAGTTGGCGGCGGCGTCGTTATAAACAATAAGATTTATTCGGGATTTAACTTTGCGGGTGCAGAGCTTGGACATATCGTCATCAAATATAACGGCCGTCAATGCTCATGCGGACGTAAAGGCTGTTGGGAACCATATAGTTCCGCAACAGGCCTCATAAATATGACAAAAGAGAAAATACAAGAATGCGAAAAATACGGCATACATACACTCATGGCCGATATAGCAAAAGAGCACGGAAAAGTTAACGGAAGAACCTCTTTTCTCGCATATAAAAAGGGAGATCCCGCTGCCAAAGAAGTCGTTGACAAATATGTTAGATATCTGGCATGCGGCCTTACAAACATCGTAAACATATTCCAGCCCGAGGTAATCTCGCTTGGCGGAGGAATTTCCAACGAAGGTCAAGCCCTCATTGATTTACTTCAGCCTTATATAAAAGTGGAAACATATGGTGGCGGAGTTGTTAAGGCAACCGAGCTTCGCATAGCAAAGCTTGGGAACGACGCAGGTATCGTAGGCGCTGCAGCCCTAGGCATTTAATATTTTCTATAACAACAAAAAAATGCAGTTGCAAGAGCAACTGCATTTTTATTATTCCGTAACAATGGGAACATAGTTGAATTCTATATTTTGCTTGTTGTAATCAGGGAAAATAGAGACAAACGTCTTACCTCTGTTAACAACCAGTTCTCCTCCGTCAGCACCGTAATATGTGATAGGAGCGTCCTGTGTCGGTTTGTCCCAGCTTATCTGCTCACACTTGCCACCATAAACGTAATATCCTACTCCGTTCTTATTTTCAGTAGTGATATCAAGATGTCCGGCCGAGTCTCCCATAGAAACCGTCGGGCAGAAGAGAATCAAGAGATTAGTGAAATTCATCTGCTCCCCTGTCGTACCGTCTATATGAGGAGAGTCCTTGAATTGATAACGATAGTAAGATTTCGTAGCCTCATCATAATCAAATCTGATTTGCTGATAATTGGAATAAGGAAGCCAAATACAGCTCGCACTCTCACCGTCGATCACACGTTCTGCACCATATTCAACAAAATTAAAAGCGGTTTTTCCAACAAACTCTTCAGAAAGCTCTGTGCGATACTTTTTATAAGCTATACCATTCGCGATCTTTTCACCCGTGGTCATAAGAGTATGCTCATAGCTCATTGTCTGAAGACGGTCTTTATCGCGGTAGAACATATCGGGAACATACATATTAACGCCGTCAAGATTGTTAATTCCACGCTGTTTTATTTCAACATAAGCTTTATCGCTTCCACCTGCGTGTACATATATAGCATCATGATTCTTGACAAGATCAAGATAATAATGACGAGACGAACGAATAGAACCGATAACACCCAAGCTCTCGTAATCGCTCTTTACCACCATAAGTCTTGTAATTCCGCCCTCTACCAAGCATTCGTACATAATGTCACACTTGGCAATTCCCTCTTGAGGAAGTGCACCACGCAAATTATTTATCATAATAGCAACAGGACGTGACGCGGAAAAATCATCAGATGCCGCAAGTCCCGTAAGAGGATTTATATACTCAGGAAGAACCACCACCGGCTCTGTTTCAGCCTCGGTTTCGAGTTCTGTGTCCGATACAGCTTCCGTCTCAGTCTCCGTATCAGTCCCCACAGAAGTGTTACTATCACAAGAACAGAAAACACTTACAAGCATTGCAAACAAAAGCAAAATAACTAAAGATCTTTTCATTTCAATACCTCATTATTTATTTGCCATATCCAACCATATAAGTCCTATACCGAATGCGTCATAAAGGCCGTTTTTCTCACCCTGCTTGACTATTTTTGACGGATTTTCCGAATCCACTATCTGAATAAACACTTTATCGGGAATTTCGACGTCTCCAACCTTTTTATATGACATTATCTCCAAGATAAGAAAGCATTTATCGGTCTTATCTCCATAACAGATAGTATCGCCCTCTCTTACAAGCGGTTTTCCCTTATATTCAAGGTATTTACCCTTTACCCTCTCTGCCATAATAATTCCTCCACATTAAAATTTATACTTTCGACAATACATTATACAATATTTTCATTTATAAGTCAACGGCATTTTGTAAACTTGTTTTACTTGTTTGCGACAAAAGGATTCATTTTCTCAAAAAATCCGGCATCCCTCGGTTTTGGCAAACACATTGTAAACAATGCATCCGCCCTCTTAGATATTTCATATATACGCTCCGCAGACCTTCTTTGATCAAAAGGACACTCTTCCAAAACTTTTTTTATGTCCGCTTGTCTTGTCGTAATTGCTATACTAGAATCCTTCCTGATGGCAGAAAGAAGCTCTCTCCCCTTTTCGTTTGCTGCCAAAAGATTGACATAAGGCGGCTCTGTTTTCATATCCTCGTGTGTAACTCCAAGTATTCCCGCAAGAAGCGTTCTTCTTATACGTGCATCCGTATATTTTTTTGTTGAAAGCTTTTCAAGAAATTCGTTTTCGTCCGTGCTTTCAAGTGCCGCCAATACTATTCTGTTCTCAAGACCGCCTCCCATTCCTTCGCACCCGACCAAATGTTCAGGATCTGCCATACGCATAAAAGAATATAGACAAAATGAGTATTTTTTCATATCAACAGGAAAAGTCCCCTCTTCTTTTGCGCAAAGAAGCGTTTCATACGCCGCAGTGTTCATCTTTTCACCGATTTTCTCAAAATCTCCGTCAAAAACAGCCTTCCTCAGAGCAGTCGCCGAAGGATATCCCTCCGCCAGTTCCTCTGACAAAAAATTGTCTTCACGAGAAATGGTCAAAGGCCTAATGCTTGACGAACGCAATCTCAATGCTTTTATATACTCTATTGCCAAAATGTTATTTGGTGTTTTAAGAGCAGGAGACGAGCCGAAAATTTTCTCATACGCAGACTGTGCCGCCACCGCATAACCCATATCCCCCGAATATAGGTTTTTCAGTTCGTTTTGAAACTCCTTCGAAAGTTGATTTTCAGCGATTTTGGACAACTCCGAAATATCCCCCGATTCACTGCCGAACACAAGATCATCAACGCAGCCGAGTCTGTCAGCGATCGAAACTCCTGCAAACGCAAAATATTCGGCACTTGCAGCAGAATACGGCATAGGTAATTCCAGAACGAGATCAGCTCCTGCTTCTATAGCGGTCCTTGCCCTCGTATATTTATCGGTTATCGCAGGCTCTCCTCTTTGCACGAAATTCCCACTCATTATGCAAACAACTGTATCTGCACCACTCTCGCGCGCAAAGCTCAATATCCGCTCGTGCCCCATGTGTAAAGGATTAAATTCACAAATAATCGCCGCAGTTCTTTTCATAAAAAATCTCGTTTCCTCTTGAATTTTGGAAATAATTGTTGTATAATTATAACCGTAAATAATATTATACACTATTTTGGGAGGTTTTTCAATGAAAATTCTTGTAATCAACGCAGGAAGCTCTTCTCTGAAATATCAGCTCTTTGATATGGAGAACGAACAAGTCCTCGCTAAAGGCAACTGCGAACGTATCGGCATTGATGGCAGTGCTATCAAGCACAAACAGCTTATAAAGGGAGTGGAGTTTTCGGAGCAGGTCGAAATGAAGGACCATGCCGACGCTATGAAGTCTGTTTTGGCAGCACTCACAAGCTCAGAGCATGGCTGCATTAGCAGTATGGACGAAATAAATGCCGTCGGACACAGAGTTGTTCACGGAGGTGCAAACTTCTCCGAATCTATTATAGCAACAGATGAGATCATCGAAACGATAAAGGGACTTCGTGATTTTGCACCGCTTCACACAGACGCAAGTCTTATGGGCATCAAGGGTTCAACCACCGCTATGCCAGGCAAACCGCAGGTTCTCGTATTCGATACCGCATTCCATCAGACAATGGCTCCCGAAGCTTATATGTACGGTCTTTCATACGATATGTACGAGGAATACGGAATCCGCCGTTACGGTATGCACGGAACATCTCACAGATTCGTTTCGGGCGAAATGATAAAGCTTCTCGACAAGCCTGCGGAAGATACGAAGATAGTAACATGTCATCTCGGAAACGGTTCTTCTATCACAGCTGTTAAGGGCGGAAAGGTTGTTGACACAACTATGGGCTTCACGCCTTTAGCAGGCGTTCTTATGGGAACAAGAAGTGGTGATCTTGACCCCGCCATCGTAACGTATATAATGGAAAAGAAGGGTTATACCACCTCCGAGATGAACGACTATATGAACAAGAAGTGCGGTTTCCTCGGAATCGGCGGGCATGCAGACTGCCGTGACATTGAGAGTGCCGCAAAATCGGGGGATGATAAGGCTCAGCTCGTTCTCGATATGCTTGCATATCAGGTAACAAAGTACATCGGTTCTTATACTGCCGCTATGGGAGGCCTTGATGCTATCGTATTCACAGCGGGTATCGGCGAAAACACACCCTCGCTTCGAAAAGCAATCGCAGATAAACTTGCACCATTCGGTGTCAAGATCGACGACGAAGTAAATGCAAAGGCACGTGTTCAAAGCAACATCATCAAGCTTTCTACTGATGATTCGTCGGTTAAGCTTTATCTCATTCCTACAAATGAGGAGCTTGTAATCGCAAGAGATACAGCACGTCTTGTTGCTGACATAGTTTGATAAATTTATTTAACAGAGGCTGTTTCAAGAACAGCCTCTGTTTTTGGTTAAAATATAAAACCAACATAATAACACACCTCGACAAAATCCAGCATAATATATTATGGAAGGAGGTGCAATATGAATAGTATGTTGGTTTGTACCGCTTCAATGGCCTCACAGACTTATGCTCTTAAAGCGCAAAAAGCACTCTCGGGTGCAGCTATCCCGAGCCGTGTCGTCAGATTAGACGGCGCAAAAAGCAAAAAAGGATGTTCTTTTGGAGTTGAATTTCCCTGCGGTCAAAAAAGAAATGTAGAAAACGTCCTCAGCTCTGCTCGAATAAGGGTTAAGCACTATTATCAAGGGGACGTTGAAATATGATATATCTTGATAACGCCGCAACAAGCTTTCCAAAACCGCCGAGCGTTTTAAGGGAGGTCGAACGGTGCATAGAAAATTATTGCGGAAATCCCGGAAGAGGTTCACACACCCTATCCAGAAGATCCGCTGAAAAGGTTTACGAAACAAGAGAGCTGATAGCTGATTTTTTCGGCTCATCTTCTCCCGAAAACGTATTTTTCACCTATAACGACACTTATGTGTTAAATATTTTGATAAAAGGGCTCGCTCAGGTTGGAGACCACGTAATAATCAGCGACATGGAACACAATTCTGTATATCGCCCTATAGATGCCTTAAAAAGAAAAGGTCTGATAAATTATGATATCTTCAATTCCATGTGTCTGTCCGAGAACCGAAGTGCACAAAAGATCTGCGATAATATAAGAGCCTTGATAAGACCAAATACAAAAATGCTGATAGCTTCCCACGCTTCAAACATCTGCTCTGCTTCTCTTCCTCTGAAAGAAATAGGCACTCTTTGTCAAGCTTACGGCATAATTTTTATAGTTGACGCAGCACAATCGGCAGGGCACTTGCCGATAGATATTAAAAAGATGAATATAAGTGCATTGTGTGCTCCCGGTCACAAGGGTTTATTCGGAATACAGGGCAGCGGATTTGCTGTTTTGGCTGATGACATTCTTCCCGAGGTGCTGATTGAAGGCGGAAGCGGTGTGAATTCTCTGAGCACCGAGATGCCGGACTCTCCTCCCGAGAGATACGAAGCGGGTACACTATCCGTTCCCGCCATAGTATCGCTCGGTGCGGGAATAAAGCATTTACGCAGGCAAACCGTAGAGCAGATACACGAGCACGAATCAGGTCTTTACAAAAGTCTTTTGACGATGCTCTCGGACATTCCGAGAATAAAAGTATATGCTCCGGATCATGTCGGCTCAACACTGCTTTTTAATATAGATGGTATTCCATGTGAAAGAGTGGCAGATATGCTTGACAGATGCGGTATATGTGTGCGAAGCGGATACCATTGCTCACCGCTCGGTCACCGCACTCTCGGCACACTCGATAGCGGTGCTGTCAGAATAAGCTTCGGAGCCTTTAACGAAAAAAAAGATCTTGAGCAACTTTATTTAGCATTAAAGAAAATATCAAAAAAATAAATAAGAAAAGCTGTTGCACGATGTGCAACAGCTTTTCTTATCCCTCGGCAAGACGCACAACAGTATACCATGTAGCAGGGCCAGTCACCCCGTTTGATGTCAACCCGTTATTTTCTTGAATTATTCTTATAGCGTTTGCCGTGCCCTGACCGTATATACCGTCAACGGTAACTCTCGGTATATAAGAATAATTATCAGCTGCTATATTTATAAATGTTTGTAATTGTCTTACGTCCTCGCCCTCAATCCCAACAGAAAGCACTCTCCCCGGATATATCTCGGCCGCAATATCCGAATATTCGGGAGGCAAAGAGGTAATAATACGTAAATAAGCATCGGTTATGGCATTCCATGTTTCTCTGCCTATGATTCCGTCAGCTACAAGCCCCTGTTGCTCTTGAAAAGCGGTGACGGCAGCTCGTGTTGCATCATCAAAAACTCCTGTAAGAGATACCTGCGGTATCTCGTTGTCAAAATAGCCTATCACCGCAAGATAGTACTGAATCGCTCTGACCTGCGGTCCGCTGTCTCCCAACTGAAGCTGTCTCGGATATATCCTGTCAACATCCTCTATCGTAAGTCCCTCGCTTTGAAGGTCTGCCAAGCCTTTGACTGCATTGAATATAGATTTTATCCTATACCAAGTTGCCTTCCCCACGATCCCATCGGGTGTTAAATTAAATGTTCTCTGAAAAGCACGGACAGCCTCCTCTGTTTGAACGTCAAAAATACCGTTAGGTTCAAGTCGGGGAGAAATGGCAGGGTAATTTACGCCTATCCTGTTGAGCTGGCGCTGTATTGTCCGCACGTCCTCCCCCTGAGAGCCTAAACGCAAAGGTGCACCGGGATAAGAAGGAAGTGCTCTTGAGGTGGGAGCGTTAAAAACAAGATTTATATTATCCCCATAGTAATATTGAAGTATCTCATACGGAGTTAATCCCTCTCTCGCAAGATCAACCGACCCCCACTGAGAAAGCCCCTCACAGCTTACTTCTATACCATCACAATACTGTGCAAAAAGAGGCTCAACAAACCCCTGTCGGACAATATAATCATTAAAAATGTCGTCAACTATACTCGAAACACTGTCATAAATATCTCTTCCGTTCACAAACGATTGATCAAAACGGGTGGAGTTGGTTATATCAAAATCATATCCGCGACTTCGATAATATTCGGTGAATATTCTGTTCAGTGCAAATGAAATCTGTGCGTAAATGTTGGATCTGAGCGCACTCTCGGGCCAGGTGGGGTATATTTCACTTGAACACGAATGTTGATTATAAAAATTATACTTTTAGTCTCACATCAACCTCAATCGGAGGGGTAGTCCATTGTCTCCCTGTACCTTTCCCTATTATCCTTTGTGGCTGCTCTCGCTTGTACTCGATTCTATCAATACACGTCTTTAGGAAATGGTTTTTCTCATCAACACTTATATTAGGGTCTAATAGTGCGGATAATGCTTTTTTGAGATTGACTAAATGTGTCTCATACTTCACGGGAATGGAAATGGTGGCTTTTGTTTTTTCGATAGCACTTTCTATTTCTTTTCGTTCCTTAACCAATTTATCGGTGATGGTTTGAAAAACATTTGGTGGCATACGATTTTCGACATCTAACTGTGCTTCCCATAGAGCCACTTCTTTTGCGTTCAGATCGGTTAACTTCTTCTCAAGACTTCGTAAATGTTTCTCGTGAAAATCGTTTGATTCATCCCCGTGATTCTTAACCATAGCTTCAAAGTCTGCTATTCTCTGACGTAATACTTCTGCCACATAGTCTACCATTTCAGTTACCGAACAAGAACCATTCCCACAATATTTTTGTCCGTTACATACCAACCGAGGTTCACGTCTATATTTGAGGTTTCCTCTTGTGCTGTGGCGGTAAACCATTGCTTTACCACACTCGCAGAACAGTAGACTCGCTAACGGATTTCGTAAGTCCTTGTTGTTGCACGTTCTGTGACATTTACCACGCTTTTCTTGAGCCATATAGAACAGTTCTTCGGATATTATTGCTTCATGCTTCCCTTCTTCTATTATCTCCTCTTCGGGGGATGATTTTGGACGGGTTTTGCGGAACTCACCATTATCGACAATAAACACCGTTTTCCGTTGATAATAATGCACTTTTCCAATATAATGGATGTTTTCCAATATCGTGCGAATTGCATCGGGTGTCCAGTTCTTTCCTCTCGGTGATGGTATACCTAAATCGTTGAGACGATTAGAAATGACTTGTGTACCTATGTTTTCGTTCACATACTCATTGAATATCTTTCTGACAATATTCGCTTTTTCCTCGTTTATAAC
>JAFYLR010000050.1 GCA_017550115.1 Clostridia bacterium
CAAAATTCCTCCTCAGACTTAGCAAGAGCGGATATCTCGTCCTCGTCCCTCTCGATCTCAAAGACCATAAATTCTCTTCCGAGAACAAGGACCGCAAGATACCACTTGGAACAGCCTGTGACCATCAGATAGTGAACGCATTGAACGTAATATGTATCGGGGAAAGAGCCGTTCTTAAAGCTCTTCATATTGAGCGTAGAGGTGGTCTTGCACTCGAGACCTGCATCCTCTCCTACGACCATACGGTCCACGTTGGCGTGGGCAAAGGGAAAGTCGGGATTGATAAGGATGTTGTTCTCTCTGCGGACCTTCTTGCCGGTACTCTCCATAAAACGGTGTGCTACATAGTCCTCAAGATCGCGCCCCAAGCGCATTGCTTCAGAGTCCTCCTTCGTAGGCAGCTTGCCGAGCTTGTCTGCCCATATGCTGTAAGGACTTGTCCAATTATTAAGACCGATAATGCCCGATGCATCGGAACCGCCGATAGATCTTCTTCTGTGCTCAAGCCACTCGTCACGCTCCATGCTGATAGTGGATATCTTTGTTAAGTTCTTATACATTATCTTTTCTCCTATTTCTTTTATTTTTCTTTGCCCAATATGTATCCCAAGAGCCGTCCTCGTTGGCGAGCTTGCATTCATCGATAAAACAAGCCATTGCTATAAACGGGGAGCATATCGCATCCCAAAGCTTTTTGATCTTATTTTTCATCTTTAGTTCTCCTCTTTCTTCACGAGCGGAGTTGATTTCGTAAACTGCATGATGCCTGTTTTGACGAGTGCGAGATATTCAACCACCTGCTTGAGTGTCTCTTCGTCCGCCTCGGCACCCGGCTTTGCGTACTTTATCACGATGTGGTCGTGTATGGCATTCCCTACTTCTTGTGCCGCGCGAACAACTTTGATAGCCAGCTTGTCTCTCTCGGGAATGGAATCGGACTCAAGCAACATATTTCCTATGAAATCCAAAAACTCTCTCTCAGCCTCTGCCTTCATAGCTTCCTTTTCTTTTTTCTTCATTTGTTCTTCAGTAAAAAACATAATTTTTCTCCAATTCTTTAATTTTTAGTTTTCTTTAATTCGGGGTAGAGAAGCAGCGCAGCGGATTGTGCTATCCGCTTCATCCGTCTCTCTCGCTCCTCATTCGTAAGATCGGGGATATGGACTCTCGCCGTCCCTTGAGGGAACTCTATAACCCTGACCTCTTTGTAGGTGTCCTCTTGTTTCATAACCTACCTCCGATAAATTCTTACCCTTTAAGATATGCAGAATCCGCAAAAGGGTTACTGCAGTAAGCTTTCGTCTTCAACGACCTCGATCGCCTCCATAGCCTTGCGCAGAAGCAGGTCTGCGAGGCATTGCTGAGAAAGACCCGTCTCATCACTTGCCGTTGCGAGAGCATCTTTAACGTCTTTGGACACCCAAATCACAACTCTCTCGCTGCGCACAGGCTTTTTGTACTGTCTAAAAATCTTGATCTTGTCCATTTTTTCTCCTTTTATTGACAAAATTCTTGTTTTGTGGTAATATATGGGTAAAAAAGCGCAAGGAGTTATGCCATGACCGACCTAAAGTTTGCTATTTTGCACTTTCTATATCATTCTCCCAATCACGAAAATGAAATAGTTGCTTTATATAATCAGCGGCTCGGTCCTGTTGGCGATGTTCGAATTGCGCTTGACGATATGATGAAAAACAACGAGACACCATTCATCATCCGCCCTGTTGGAAAGACTACCTTCAAATTGACGTCACACGGCAACATTGCCTATGAGACAGCGCAAGAAGAACGCCGTAAGCAAGCCAAGGATAAAAAACAGCAAAGCTTTAATAATAAGATTTCTGTAGCAGCGGTGCTTGTACCGCTTATAACTTTCATCCTCGGTCTCTTCGTTGAATCTCAAGTCAACATCGTAGATTGGCTTCTTTCCTTCTTTAAGTGATCTTCCACCAACCCCTTCGGGGGTTTTTCTTTTTCTCATGTTTCCTCCTAAAAGTTTTGATTTCAAGTCCTTTTTAGTAAAAAAAATATTCGCCTACTTCTTCTATAGCTATTTCAAGAAGTATGCAAACTTCCTCGATGTCCTTGGAAGTCCACGGAACAAGACCGTTCAATTTATTACTAACCGAGCTTCTATCCTTGCCCCATGCCTCTGCAAACGCTCCGATTGTACCGAATTTCTCTCTGATTCTTTCACGAAGTTTGCCGTAAGTTCTCATTATGTTGCCCTCCTTTCTTCGTTGATAAAGACTTGATTTCAAGTCTTTGTTGCCATCATTCTAACACCATTGTCGAAATTTGTCAAGAGGTTTTTGACTTTTTTTCAAAACTTTTTTTGTATTTTGCCTTGAATTGTTGACAAATTACCAATTATGTGGTATCATATTGGCGTGGTAACTTATTAAAGGAGGTGAAAAAAGTGCCAAGTTGGGTTAAAACCTCAAGTACATCAGAAAGACTACAAGAGGCAATGCGAATTGCACATATGAAACAAGCGGATTTGGCAAGAGCAACGGGATTAAGCAAAGGCGGTATAAGTAATTATGTAACCGGCAGATATGAGCCTAAGTCCGACATCGTAAGTAAACTGGCTAAAGCTCTTGGGGTATCAGAAATGTGGCTTTGGGGTTACGATGTCCCAATGGAACGACAGAAAAAAAAGGACTCCCCATCCGAAGCGGAACTATCAGAAGGGGAGCAAATGTTACTTGATTTATTTAGGCGAGTGCCTGAAGACAAACAGGCTCTCGTGCTTCAGATGATTCGTGTTGCTTTAGGAAATCAAGAATAATGGCAGTAGCCGTCATCAGAGCTTGCTCCGGGTTATCGTTTCCACGAATGAGATTGATTAGTTCTTGTTCGTTGTCTGTCATATTCCTTTCCCCTTTCTTATTATGATATCGACTACACGAACACAAGTTCTGATTTTAGTTTAATTCATATAATCAGAATTGTCAATAAATTCTGTGTAGGTAAATGTAACCAACAATCTCAAGCAAACTGAATAAGTCACCGAAGGTGCAGAAGTCTTGCCGCCAAGCTAACACTCCCACACCTTGGTTTTGATAGGCTGTAACCTACGACCATAGCCTATCATTCTTCCATAAGAAAATCAATACGAACAACGGACAGTAAACTATCACATTTGATTATAAATTATCTTTTGAGGCAAAACAGCACTCAAAACATCAAAAAAAGAGTATAAATTATCGAATTTGATAGCAAAATCATCAATTACGAAAGAATGAGGCTATAGAATGTATTCTCCACATACTTATGAAGAAAAACCCTATAACCAGTGCCTGAGCTGCATACATATAGGTAAGAAATGCGATGGACCGAATTTTCTCGCTATGACAACCGAGCGTTGGTGCGAGTGGGTGAGGCTTCGCAAAGAATATTTAGGTTGGACTAACGCGCAGGTCGCTGAGCGTGCCGAGGTCTCGAAGGTATCTGTTGACAGAATAATGTCGGGCAATATCAAAGACATACGCACAACAACAATGCAGGCTGTTACAAAAGCTCTTGTAAACGGATCGTGGGGACAGTACCCTTGTGCATTGGCGGCAATGGAAGCTACAACCGATACTGATAATTCCGTTCTGATAAATGAATGTGAAAACCTGCGTAAAGCTTTAGCCAACGAACAAGATTCATCAAAAAGAAAATTAGATTTTCTAAAAGAGCAAGTCTCATTTATTGAGAAACAACTCGAAGCCAAGGACGAACAACTTCACGAAAGATATAACTTTATAAAGCGTAAGGATCGTATCATCACAGTATTGAGTGTTCTTTTAGGCGTTCTTGTAGTCGCTATAATTGGA
>JAFYLR010000051.1 GCA_017550115.1 Clostridia bacterium
GGACTCGAGGCAGATGACGACGGCTCGGTTATGCTGCAAAAAAGCATAACCGACGACGGACGCTCACAGGTGAAGATAAACGGAAGAACTATTCCTTCCTCGGTTCAAAGAGAGCTCGCATCGGCACTCATAAATATTCACGGTCAAAACGATAATCAGTTGTTTCTTCAAAAATCCAGCCATATTTCTCTGCTTGACGCATTTGCGGAATGTGGTGAGGAGCTCGCATCCTACCGCAGTGTTTATGATGAATATACAGATATAAAATCTAAACTTGAAGAGCTGGAGAGTGGAGATAAAGAAAAAAATCGATTAATAGAGATATACAGATACCAGATTTCAGAGATAGACGCTCTGAAGCTCAAGGACGGGGAAGAAGACGTGCTTGAGGCGGAGTGTAAAAAGCTACGTAATATTGAGAACATAAAGAAGCATACCTCTTTTTCGTATCGTTTGCTTTATTCGAGCGAAAAGAGTGCTTCTGTCGTATATATGCTTGACAGAGCAGCTCAATCTATGAACGTTATATCCGATGTCGTACCCGAGGCGGCAGAGCTTGCGGAAAAGCTGAGAAACTATCGTTATGAGATAGAAGACATCGCAATGACGATCGATTCTTTTACATCGGACGGTACAAGCGATGGTGATCCTACGGCGAGACTTAATAAGATAGAGGCAAGACTTGATGCAATAGCGAAGTTGAAACGCAAATACGGCTCGGATATTGCCGAGGTTCTTGCTTTCAGAGATGAAATTGCCGAAAAGCTCGATATGATAGAGCAATCGGACGATAAAATTGCGGAGTATAAGGAGAGATTAACTCAAATTTCAAAAGAACTTGCCCATAGAGCAGAGGTTTTACGTTCAAAGAGAGAAAAGGCTGCTCGTGGAATGACGGACAGGATCTCGGAGGTTCTTGTCTTTCTTGATATGCCTAAGGTTCGCTTTGACGTAAGCATAAAACCCGCAGAGCCGAGGCGGAACGGTTGTGACGACGTTGAATTTCTCGTTGCAACAAATGCAGGAGAGCCTCTCAAGCCTATGATAAAAATAGCTTCGGGCGGTGAGCTTTCAAGAATAATGCTCGCTATGAAAAGCGTACTTGCCGACAAGGATTCTGTGGATACTCTTATTTTTGACGAGGTAGATACGGGAATATCGGGAAAGACGTCACGTAAGGTTGGAATCAAACTAAAATCTATTTCGAGAGGGATTCAGGTAATATGTGTTACGCATAGTGCTCAAATTGCCTCTCTTGCCGATAATCACCTCAGAATAGATAAGACCGAGCGGGACGGACGTGCCTTTACTACTCTTGTACCTCTTGATGAGGAGGGCAGAGTTGAGGAGAACGCTCGTATTCTCGGCGGTATTGAGGTTACCGAAACACAACGCAGTGCCGCAAGGGAAATGATACGCGAAGGGGAAACGCTCTTATGATAAAAACAAAAACGAATGCTATGCGAATACTTGATTCTGCAAAGATCAAGTATGAGATAAAAGAATATATCCCCGATGAGAACGATCTTACGGGAACTCATATTGCCGAGCAGATAGGACTTAGTTCAGATATGGTCTTCAAAACTCTTGTGGCTAACGGCGATAAGACGGGAAATATAGTCTTCTGCATACCGTCATGCTGTGAGATAGATCTCAAAAAGGCAGCTGTGGTCACGGGAAACAAAAAAATAGAGATGGTTCACGTAAAGGATCTGCTTTCTCTTACGGGGTATGTAAGAGGTGCTTGTTCACCTGTCGGAATGAAGAAGAAATTTCCGACTTTTATCGATAAAAGTGCTGAACATTTTGATAAAATCACCGTAAGCGGTGGGGTAAAGGGTGCTCAGCTGCTTCTTTCGCCTGCGGAGCTTATTCCTTTTATCGATGCTGTAGTTTGCGAAGTGACAAAATAATAAAAACTATTGAAATTTTTCAATATAGGTTGTATAATAGAGCATTATGGATTTTATTTCATAAGTTTGAATGCGATAAAGTGACTTTTGAAAAAGAAAGGAGACCTTTGGGGCTCAAAGGTTATACATAAATTATGATAAAACTAAAACAGTTGTTAGCTGAAAAACTTTTGTCGGGAATTGCGGCGATAAATTCTGAGTCGGGACTCAATGCTTCCGCTATTGCGGATATGCTCGAATATCCCCCCGATGCTGCGATGGGCGATCTTGCGCTTCCTTGCTTTAAGCTCAGCAAGACGCTTCGTCGTTCACCTGTTCAGATAGCCGAGACTCTTGCGGCATCTCTTGAAAGTGATTGTCTGAAAAAAGCAGAGGCACTGAATGGATATCTCAATATGTATATCAGCGATAAATATTACACAGATAACGTTCTTTGTGATGTTTTGAATAAAGGAGAATGCTATGGTGCACCCGAGTTCGGTAAGGGCAAAACGGTCGTTCTCGACTATTCTTCTCCGAACGTTGCAAAGCCTTTCCATATAGGACATCTCGGAACTACCGTTATCGGTCACTCGCTAAAAAAGCTTCATGAATTTGCGGGATATAAGTGTGTTGGCATCAACTATCTCGGCGACTGGGGAACTCAGTTTGGTAAGCTTATAGTTGCGTATCGCAAGTGGGGAAGCCGCAAAGACGTGGAAGATGGTGGCGTTGATAAGCTTGTAGAGCTTTACGTGAAATTCCATAACGAAGCCGAGAATGATAAATCTCTTGAGGATCAAGCAAGAGCAGAGTTTACTAAGCTTGAGCAGGGGGACATCGAAAATCTCGAGCTTTGGAGATGGTTCGTTGACGTAAGTCTTGCAGAATATAAGCAAACATATAAGCTCCTTGATATTGAATTTGATAGCTATAAGGGAGAGAGCTTTTATACCGATAAAATGCCGGCACAGGTTGAGCTTCTTCGCGAAAAAGGATTGCTTAAAATCGATGATGGTGCATCTATCGTTGATCTTGAAGAATACAATATGCCTCCATGCCTTATTCTCAAGCGTGATGGCTCGACGCTTTACCCGACAAGAGATATTGCGGCGGCAGTTTACAGAAAGAATGAATATAAGTTTGATAAAGCAATCTACGTAACCTCGGCAGGTCAGAGTCTGCACTTTGCACAGTGGTTCAAGGTCGTTCAGATGATGGGGTATGATTGGTATGATCAGCTCGTTCACGTGCCTTACGGAACTGTTTCGATAAACGGTGCAAAACTTGCGACAAGAACAGGAAACGTTATTCTTCTGCGTGATCTTTTTGCACAGGCAATCGAGAAGGTTTCGGATATTATCGAAGAAAAGAATCCGAATCTCGAAAATAAGCAGCAGATAGCGGAGGACGTTGGTGTCGGAGCTATAATCTTCTACTACCTCTCGAATAATCGTATAAAAGATATAAACTTCATAATGGAAGATGCTCTCAGCTTTGACGGAAACACAGGTCCATACGTTCAATATACTTACGCAAGAACTTGTTCTATTCTATCAAAAAGCACTCCTGCGGCATGTGAGGATAAAATAAGCACAAACGAGGAGAGAACGTTGCTTTCTGTTCTTTCAAGGTTTGAAGAAAAGGTCGTTGAGGCTATAAATGCTTATGAGCCTTCGATAATAACGAGATATATTTTAGACGTGGCAGTTGCATTCAATCAATTTTATCATAATTGCCAGATACTCGGAGCTGAAGATGAGGCGGTTCGTTCAACAAGAATAAGAATCACAAAGGCAACTCAGACAGTTCTCGGCAATGCATTCGAGCTTATTTGTCTCAAGAAAACAGAAAAGATATAAGAGGTAATAAAGATGTCAGGACATAGTAAATGGAACAATATTAAACACAAAAAGGAAAAGACGGACGCACAAAAAGCCAAGATATTTACCAAGATCGGTAAGGAAATGGTTATTGCCATAAAGGCGGGCGGACCTGATCCCGCATCAAACTCCAAGCTCAGAGATCTCATCGCAAAGGCTAAGGCGAACAACGTTCCGAACGACAATATCGAAAGAACTATCAAAAAGGCGGCAGGTCAGACTGACGTTGAATACGAAGAGCTTCGCTATGAGGGATACGGACCTGCAGGAGTTGCGGTTATCGTTAATACGACGACTGATAACAGAAACAGAACCGCATCTGAGGTTCGTCACTATTTTGATAAATTTGGCGGAAATCTCGGACAAACAGGTTGTGTAAGTTATCTTTTTGAAGAAAAAGGAGTTATTATCGTTTTGCGTGAGGACGTTGATGAAGACGCTTTGATGGAAGCGGCACTTGAAGCCGGTGCATCGGATTTCGTTGCTGATGAAGAGGTTTTCGAGATATACACGGAAAAGGATGATCTCGGAACTGTGCGTGAGGCATTGGAAGCTGCAGGATATGCGATTGAAAGTGCAGAGAACAGCATGATTCCGTCAAATTACGTTACTCTTGAAAACGAAGACGATCTGAAAAAGATGAATCTTCTCATTGAGCATCTTGAAGATAACGATGATGTTCAGGAAATTTTCCATAATTGTGAAAATTGTGATGCTTAAAACAAAATAAGACGAAACAGATCTTTCCCAAAACGGAGAGGTCTGTTTTTTTATTATAATATTAATTAAATGTAAAATAATTTTAATGTTTGAGAATGTATTGACAAAATGTTCGAAATGTGATAAAATTTGAGTAAATTGGGGTAGAATGGTTTTATTGCCCTAGTTATATGATTTTACTTGAAAATTAATATATACGGAGGTAGAAAAATGGACGGAAATGTAAGTTCGGGAAGCTTGTCAAAGAAAGATGTCAGAGCAACAACAGCCGAAAAGCTGAAGGGTATGCTTCGCGATATCGACAATGCTTCTGCGGCAGGTGCGAAGAATGGTTTTTGCGCTCGTTCAAGAATCGAAGCTCTTTTTGACGAAGGAACATTCGTTGAAATGGGTGCGTATGTTCGACGCAAACAAAAAGAAAATGAATTTGAGGGAGTTATCTGCGGATACGGTGCAATAGGTGGCAGATTGGTATTTGCTTTCTCTCAGGATTCTTCAAGAATGAAGGGAGCTTTCGACGAGCTTCATGCAAAGAAAATAGCAGATGTTTACTCTGCTGCTATAAAGAACGGCGCTCCGGTTGTCGGAATCTTTGATAGCTGCGGTGCGGTAGTATATGACGGAGTTTCCGCACTTGCATCTTACGGTCTCGTTATGAAATGCGTTTCCGATGCTTCTGGAATCATTCCTCAGATCGCGGTTATTCCCGGAGTTTGTGCAGGTTCTGCTGCTACTATCTCCGCTATGTTTGACGCGGTTATAGCTGTTAAAGATCAGACGAGTCTTTACGTAAATTCTCCGTTCCTTATCGGCGATAAGACGGGAACAGCTGACTTTGCTTCTGAGAACGGCCTTGCAGCACTTGTTGCTGACGACGAGGCTTCTGCATATGCAAAAACACGTGAGCTTCTCTCGCTTCTGCCTTCAAATAATGCAGAAGGCGTCGTTGAGATTGCGATGAACGACGATCTTAACAGAAAGGTTGACGTTGATAGTGTCGTTACCGCCTCCGGTTACGATATGAAGGATGTTTTGAATCTTATCGGCGACGGTTGCAAGTTCACAGAGCTTTACTGTGCATATGCACCCGAGATGATAGTTGGTCTTACGTCCTTTGGCGGAATTGTGACGGGTGTTGTTGCAAACCAGCCAAAAGAAAACGGCGGTGCTGTTACTCCTAAGGCCGCAAGAAAGGCCGCAAAGTTTGTTTCTATGTGCGACAGCTTTGGTATTCCGGTCGTAACGCTTGTTGATTCCGAAGGACTTGACATTTCCGCTTCTTCGGAGCAAGCACCTTATGCATCTGAGCTTGCAAAGCTTGCTATGGCTTATACATCTTCAGAGAATGCAAAAATAACAGTCGTTCTCGGCAAGGCTTACGGTGCTTCTTATACTCTTATGGGCTCAAAGTCTGTAGGTGCTGATGTAGCTTTGGCTCTTGAGAGTGCGGCAATAAGCGTTCTTCCTCCCGAAAGCGCAGTTGCTTTCGTTTGGAACGATAAGGTTGGCGGCTCGGATCCCAAGGTTTCGAGAGAAGAGCTTGAAGCACAGTGGACTGAGATGTGTGCTTCTCCCGTTGATGCGGCAGAGAAGGGCGAGATCGACGATATAATCGAAGGCTCAGAATTGCGTCAGAGAATCTGTGCGGCAGTTTCAATGCTCGCGGCAAAGTCGGAGATATACCCCGACAGACGTCATATCGTATTTCCTCTTTAATTAAGGAGGCGATCATATGAACGGTATTTTACTTCAGGCAGGCGAATTTATAACCAAAAAGGTTGACGGTGAGGTCATTTCCGAACAGCTTACAACCACTATGGAGCTTTCAGACCGAATTGGATACGCTCTGCAAAGAACTCTTATAGGACTTATTATAGTCTTTGGCGTTTTGGCAACAATTTGGCTTTTGCTTTCGCTTTTTAAGTTTATTTTCTATAAAGATCCGAACAAGAAGAGTGCAGAGAAAAAGACAGAAGCAACTTCAGCTCCTGCATCAAAGTCCGAGCCTGTCTCGGTTGTGAAAACACAGGACGACGGTGCAGTTATTGCGGCAATAGTTGCGGCAATTTCGACTATGAGAAATGAACAGGGAATCGTTGGAGGTTTCCGAGTTGTATCATTCAAGCGCGGTGCAAATAAGCCGTGGAACAAAAAATAATAAAGGGGTATATGAAAATGAAAAAATATAATGTAACAGTAAATGGCGTTCTCTATGAAGTAGAGGTTGAAGAGGTTGGCGGAGCGTTTTCTGCTCCCGTAGCAGCACCCGCAGCGACTCCTGCTCCTGCAGCAGCACCCGTAGCATCTCCTGCTGCAGCTCCCAAGGCTGCTTCTGCAACCGCAGGTGCTAATGCTATCAAGGCTCCTATGCAGGGTAACATTATGAAGGTTAATGTTCAGCCCGGTGCTTCCGTAAAGAAGGGAGACGTTCTTCTCGTTCTTGAAGCTATGAAGATGGAAAACGATATTAAGGCTCCCGAAGACGGAACAGTTGCTTCTGTTAACGTTAAGTCCGGCGATACTGTTGCGACCGATGACGTTCTTCTTACAATGAACTGATTATCACCGAAAATCTTCAGAAAGGGTGATGATTTCAATGAATGAGATAATTTCAAGTATCGTTGATTTCTTGGGATCAACGGGAATTGCAAGACTTATAGCTCAGCCGAATTTCTGGCAGACGCTTATAATGTTTGCGATATCCTTTGTCCTTTGTTATCTTGCGATAGTTAAAGGCTTTGAGCCTCTACTGCTTCTTCCGATAGCGATCGGTATGCTTCTTACGAACCTTCCCGGAGCTGAAATGTTCCACGATGCAATATTTATAAACGAAACAGGATATATCGATACAGATTTTCTCCTTAAAAAAGGCGGACTTCTCGATTACCTCTATCTTGGTGTTAAGCTTGGTATCTATCCCTCTCTCATATTTATGGGAATCGGTGCGATGACAGACTTTACTCCTCTTATAGCTAACCCTAAGAGCCTTATTATAGGTGCCGGTGCACAGCTTGGTGTCTTTGTTGCGTTTGCGGGTGCTATAATTTCAGGTCAGTTTGACCAGTTAGCCGCGGCGGCTATCGGTATTATCGGTGGTGCGGATGGACCTACAGCTATTCTCGTTACAAAAACACTTGCTCCTCAGCTTCTCGGAGCAATTGCCATTGCGGCATACAGCTATATGGCTCTTATTCCTATGATCCAGCCTCCGTTTATGAGACTTCTTACAACGGAGAAGGAGAGAAAAATAAGAATGACGACTCTTCGCACTGTTTCAAAGACGGAGAAGATAGTTTTCCCGATAGCTGTAACTTGCGTTGTTTGTCTGCTTGTTCCCGATGCGGCACCGCTTGTAGGTTGTCTTATGTTCGGTAACCTTCTCAACGTTTGCGGCGTTACTGACCGTCTCTCAAAGACTGCACAGAACGAGCTTATGAATATCGTTACGATATTCCTCGGAGTTACTGTCGGTGCGACAGCGAAGGCTGAAAACTTCCTTAGTGCACAGACTATCCTTATCATCGTTCTCGGTCTTTGTGCGTTTGCAGTATCTACCATAGGTGGTCTTCTCACAGCTAAGGTTATGTGCTTCCTCACAAAAGGTCAGATCAACCCTCTTATCGGTTCTGCAGGTGTTTCTGCCGTTCCTATGGCGGCACGTGTTGCAAACCTTGAAGGTCAGAAGGCGGACCCCAGCAACTTCCTTCTCATGCACGCTATGGGACCGAACGTTGCGGGTGTTATAGGCTCTGCTGTTGCCGCAGGTGTATTCCTTACATGGTACGCAGGACTTGGCATTTGATAAATCTATACATATTTTATATAGGAGTTTGAAATGGGAAAAGTTAAAATTACAGAAACAGTCCTTCGTGACTCTCATCAGTCGCTTATTGCAACAAGAATGACAACAGAAGAGATGCTCCCCATACTCGAGCAGCTCGATAAAATAGGATACCATTCTCTTGAGGCTTGGGGTGGTGCAACATTTGATGCCTGCATGCGTTTTCTTAATGAGGACCCTTGGCAGAGACTTCGCACTATTCGTGAGCACGTAAAGAATACAAAGCTTCAGATGCTTTTCAGAGGACAGAATATTCTCGGATACCGTCACTATTCAGATGACGTTGTTGAGTACTTCGTTCAAAAGTCTATTGCAAACGGTATAGATATAATCAGAATTTTTGACGCTCTTAACGACACAAGAAACTTAAAGACCGCTATCAATGCGACAAAGAAAGAGGGCGGACACGTTCAGGCGGCTGTCAGCTATACGACAGACCCTAAAGACGCCCCCGTTAAGTTCTATACATTAGAATACTATGCTAAATACGCAAAACAGCTTGAAGAGATGGGTGCTGACTCTATCTGTATCAAGGATATGGCGGGACTTCTTCTTCCTTATGATGCGTATGACCTCGTAAAAGCACTCAAGGAGTCTGTTAAGATACCGATACAGCTTCATACACACTACACGGCGGGTGTTGCTTCTATGACGGCTTTGAAGGCTATTGAAGCAGGCGTCGACGTTGTTGACACTGCCATTTCGCCTATGGCACAGGGAACAAGCCAGCTTCCGACCGAGTCTCTCGTTGCTTCTCTTGCCGGAACTGAATATGATACAGGCCTTGATTTGAATGAGCTGAACGTTCTGACAAAGCACTTTACAGCTCTTCGTGAGAAATACCTTGAGGCAGGACTTATGGATCCTAAGGTTATGAAGGTTAACGTTAACGCACTTATAAATCAGGTTCCCGGCGGTATGCTTTCAAACCTCGTGTCTCAGTTGAAGCAAGCAGGCAAGAGCGATATGCTCGATGCCGTTCTTGAAGAAATTCCGAGAGTAAGAGCAGATTCCGGTAACCCTCCGCTTGTAACACCTTCCTCACAGATTGTTGGTACACAGGCTGTGTTCAATGTTCTTTTCGGTGAGCGTTACAAGACGGTCACAAAGGAATTTAAGGGACTTATTAAGGGTGAATACGGTAAGACACCTATGGATCTTGACCCTGAGTTTGTAAAGAAGATCCTTGGCGATGAGGAGCAAATTACAGCTCGTCCTGCCGATGCACTCAAGCCCGAGCTTGATGAGCTTCGCGAAAAGTGCGCACAGTATCTTGAACAGGACGAAGACGTTCTCTCATACGCACTGTTCGAGCAGGTTGCGGAGAAGTTCTTCGAGCATCGCAAGGCTGAAAAGTATAACATTGACGCAACAAATGCTGATAAAGACCTCGGTGTTCACAGCGTTTAATAAAATCAACCTCGTATAAGCGAGGTAAAAGGCGAACGATATTTTATATATCGTTCGCCTTTTATTTTTTCGTAAATTTCTACGAAATATTGACTTTTGTGATTTGAAGATCGTATTATAAGTGAAAGGCGGTGAGAAAAATGAATGATGTCGAGTTTGTTGTTGAAAAATATGGAGATATGCTATACCGAATCTGCTTTATTCAACTTCGAAGCGAAGCTGATGCTGTAGGCGGCTGAGGGATTGTTTTATTATAAAGCCGTGCTTTTTACAATCCATCCGTCATGGCAAGTAGTACCACCTCACTTTACACAATGGAGGCTTTTTTATCTCTCGGAAGGTGTTTTGATAAAATTTTGATAAATATATTTACAAACTGCAAAAATTATGATATACTAATCGAGCCAAACGAACTTAATAATCGCATTGATAGGTATATTTTTCTTTATGGGATAACTATACCCTTTTTATGCACGCCATTAAACGAATCCTTTTGGTAAAAATGCGACTCCCGTTTGATGGTGTATATACCTATCTGCGTATAAGTTCGTTTGGCGACAACTTGGAGTTCGCGTTTTTCGGTGCGCTGACTTCGGTTGGCGCACTTTTTATTTTTCGGAGGTAAATATGTTCTGTTCAAAATGTGGAAAAGAAATCGATAACGAAGCGGTAGTGTGTGTGCATTGTGGATGCCCTACACAAAATTACAAAAATGATAATCAAACAAAAGATCAGCCAATAATTATTAACAATAACAATTCTGCATCATCTTCCGCCGCTGCAGCGGCAGCAGCATCTGTAGGTAGAATTAGACGCAGACATTCGTTGCTGTTTGATATTTTTATGATATGCGTTACAGGCGGACTTTGGATCATCTGGATGATTTTAAGACCAAAATATTATTAAGGTAAAAAACATAATACAACAACAGAAAGGAACCGCCTACACCGAAACGGTTCCTTTTTCTTTATTCTACGTCTGCATAACGCTTGATCGCTTCAAAAGAAGCGTCGCTTATATCGTGCTCGATTTTACAAGCGTCCTCCGAGGCGATTTTTTCATCTACTCCAAGCTTGACGAGAAATTTTGTTATAAGAGTGTGTCTCTCATATATCTTCTCAGCGACACTTTTGCCCGTGTCGGTAAGTGAGATAATACCGTCTTTATCGATCTTGATAAATCCACCTTCCCTAAGAAGTCCCATCGCACGGCTGACACTCGGCTTTGAGAATCCCATATGTTCGCCTACGTCTATTGCACGGACAACGTTGCTTTTTCTGGTTAGTATCAAAATGGATTCAAGATACATTTCTCCCGATTCTTGCAATCGCATTATATTACACCTCTTTTGGTAATAACTCTTAAATAATTAGATATCAGCTTCCTTGATATATTCACTGCCGTGAGCAGAAATGAATTCTTTACGGGCGGGAAGATCGTCTCCGAGCAAGGTCTCGAATATCTGCTCCGTTGCCGCCGCATCTGCGGGAGTTATTGCTATGAGACGGCGGGTTGCGGGGTTCATAGTTGTGAGCGCCATCATTTCCGCACTGTTCTCACCAAGACCCTTTGAACGCTGAAGCTTATACTTCTGATTACCCAAGCTCCTTAAAATTTCCGTTTTTTCAAATTCATCGTATGCGAAAAACGTCTCGCTCTTTGTTGTTATTTCAAAAAGCGGGGTTTCTGCAATAAAGATCTTGCCTTCTTTTATAAGGGTAGGTAGGAGCCTGTAAAACATAGTCAAAAGCAGGGTTCTTATCTGGAAGCCGTCTTCATCTGCATCTGTACATATGATGATCTTAGACCAACGAAGCTGGTTTATATCAAATGCAGGGATATCGCCCTTGATCTTTCCGTTTATTTCGACTCCGCAACCGATAACACGAAGAAGATCGGTTATAATATCGTTTTTGAAGATCTTATCGTATCCGCTTTTCAGACAGTTCAACGTTTTTCCGCGAACCGGTATCAACGCCTGGAATTCAGCATCACGACTGAGCTTACAGGATCCAAGAGCCGATTTTCCCTCGACTATATATACTTCACGTTTCTCAGGGTCTTTTGAACGGCAGCCTACGTAATTCTCAACTTTGTTTGAGATATCAAGAGTGCCCGTGAGTTTCTTTTTCAGGGTTATTCTTGTGTTTTCCGCACTTTCTCGGCTTCTCTTGTTGACAAGGACCTGATTTGCAAAAATCTCAGCCTCGGTAGGATTTTCTATAAAATAGATATCGAGATTTTTCTTGAGAAAATCAGTCATAGCCTCGTAAATAAAGGTGTTTGTTATAGACTTTTTGGTCTGATTTTCATAAGAGGTCATCGTTGAAAAGCTGTTTATAACAAGAACCAGGCAATCGGCAATATCGGTAAAGGTTATCTTTGCTTCGCTTTTATTATATTTGCCGTTTGTCCTCAAATATTTGTCAAGGGACGATACGAATGCCACCTTCACTGCTTTGTCGGGCGAACCGCCATGCTCAAGGAAGCTTGAGTTATGATAATATTCCAAGGTTTTCGCCGTATTTGATACGCAGAAGGAAAATTCGGCTTTAAGCTTGTATTCATCCTTGTCGTCGCGGTCTTTTCCCTTGGTCTCCATTTTCCAAAGAACGGGTGCGGTGAGAGTGTTTTCTCCCGCAAGCTCTTTGAGATAATCGGCGATGCCGTTCTCATAGTGATAAGAGCTTTCCTCAAATTTGCCGTTCTCATTCTCGATCTTCAGAGTGAACTTTATTCCCGAATTTACAACCGCCTGACGGTGCATAACGTCCGCGAAGAAATCATAGGGAATATTTATATCAGTAAACACCTCGATGTCGGGACGCCACTTTATAACAGTGCCCGTACGGCGTTCGTTTCTTGCAAGATCACGAACCATAAGTTCTGAAACGGGCTCGCCTTTTTCAAAATGGATCTCACTCAAATGCGAACCGTCATAAGAATAAACGTCCATATATTCAGAGCTGTATTGCGTAGCACAAGCACCGAGACCGTTTGTTCCAAGAGAGTAGCCATATGCCGCATTCTCGGAATTGTTGTTATATTTCCCGCCTGCGTAAAGCTCACAGTAGACAAGCTCCCAGTTGTATTTACCCTCGCGTTCATTATATCCAAGGGGAACTCCGCGTCCGAAGTCTTCGACCTTTATTGACCTGTCCTTGTAAACGGTGATGATTATTTCGTTTCCGTAACCCTCACGGGCCTCGTCAACAGAGTTTGACAAAATCTCGAAAACAGAGTGCTCACACCCTTCAAGTCCGTCAGAGCCGAATATAACGCCCGGACGCTTACGGACTCTGTCGGGGCCGACCAGTGCCGTTATACTTTGATTATTATATTGTTTTTCGGTATCTTTGCTTTTTGCCATTTCGGTACCTCTTTACAACTTTTATATATCTTTTTATAGTATAACACAATTTTTTGTTTTTGAAAAGAGGTTTTTAGCATTTTTTTACTATATATAGAAATATTTATCATAAAACATCACTAAAAAGTCCATTCGACACAAAATAGGCTGTCGCACTCGAGTGCGACAGCCTGAAATTATTTTTGTTTTCTTTCGTAGAATGCTACCATAGCAACGCTCAAAGCAATCACGATCGCTATAGCTATAACAAATTCGTATCTTGTCTTTGTCGGTGTTTCTTCTGCGTTTACAGCAGATGTATTTTTTGCTGTAGCTCTTGAGCTTTCGATAGCCCTTTCAAACGCCGCATCATCATATTTTTCACTATATGCGGTTACTTTTTTCAGATACAGTTTGAAATCACTATCAATATCTATTTCTTCATCGTATATACGACGAACGCAAAAACGCAGATATTCCATTTTCGCAAGTTCTTTACAGTCTGTGGTACAAACAATAATACTGTCAGCCTGGGAGCCTCGAACCTGCTTCGAGGTTTCTATCCTATGTCCGTCTCCGCCTATTATTACCACGATTTCGTATAAAGCACCTTCGTCCCCGTCATCTATATCAAATTGAAATTTGATATAAGGCATCAAAGAGAGGTCATCGGTATATTCATATCTATAGACGACGTCTGAATAACCGTCTTCATCTGTTATTTTGCCTGAAATTGAAGCACAAAGAGCTTTTCCACCGGGTGCGGTGGCGTCAACATATACAGAGTTGCAGTTGCTTCCCTCAAACCAGCCAAGAGCACCGAACGCACTTGAAAAATCCCAAAGGGAATAGCGTCCTGTTACTGTTGGCGGTACTTCTTCGAGAGACTCTGCCTCGTAAAAAGCTCTGTAAGTTATCTTTTCTGCATCATATCCGTCTATCAATGCGTCCCAGCTTTCTGCGCCTAAAACATTTAGTGCAAACAGGGAAATGCTTCCGTCTTTGTTGCGCTCTGTGTCAACATATTTTATCAGATAACTTAAAGAATCCGCTGCTTTTTGCCCGACAGCGCTGTTCGGTAGTGAAATGACAAAAGAACTTGCTTTCTCTGAAAACATTATGCTGTAATAATTGTATATATAAGCCGTACTCAGTCCTTCTCCAAGTTCTGTTATGTCGGGGGTCCAATGATAAATATACGACCTTGGTGAGCTTTTGCTCACAGAGGCAAGATGATCTAAAATTCTTTCGAAAACATAAATATTGTCAGTACAATAATAATTGCTTTCTTCATCGGCGGAAGTGAGTTTGTGTCCGGTTTTAATGCGTTTTTCGCTTATCGAATATGGAGCGTGTGAGCTTTCAAGCATCAGCGAAAATTCAAGTCCTCCGCCCATATCCAAATACTGACAAACTGAAAGAAGAAAAAGCTCTGTATCAAAGCCGTTCTTTTCTGTTCTTGCATCGGAGATAGGTAGTATTATTTCGATTCCGGGAATTGAGGAAACAGCGGTTCTTGCCATTATTTCAAGGGCACCCGCTACGGTTGCGGCATAGTCGGCAAGATATTTGTCCCCCGAGTAATTATATTCGTTCATCATATCGAGTGATTTTCCGAGTATAAGTCCCGATATTTTTCCGTAAGTTATATCAGAATATCGTCCTGCTATGTAATCAACAGTTGCAAAAAAGTTTCTTTCAGCCTCGTGGCTCGATATATTGACTGCTAAAAGGGAAGTGTCCTTTTCCATACCCTCGGTGTTTACGTAAGGCAACAGAAGACTATCTGCATCAGAGGATATAAGTAGCCTTAGATACACTTTACAGTCTGCGGAGTAAAGATTTTTAATCTTTTTGTCAAGTTCTGCTATATAATCGGCATTAAAATAAATAAATGTGTCTTTCGTAGCATAGAGATGGCCGCTGTTTGTTGAGTTTGTCAGCTTGTCCAAATAAACGTCAATTACGGCAGATCCAACACTGCCATCTACCATGGCGGAGATTTTTTCATATTGAAGTCCTTTTATATTGGTGCGTCCGGAAGACGTTTCGGCACTTGAGAATTTTCCTTTAACACTTGTAGGCGCACAAAGCAAGAAATATTCGCCTTCATCTGAGATGGCGGCAATAGCATATTTTGAAATGAGAGCATATTCCCCGAGCTTTGAGAGCTTTAGCTCAAAGCTGAATTTTGAAGACATTTTCTGCGTGGCAATAGGCTTTGCGCCGTTTTGTATGAGAAATTCAAGGCTCTCGCCCGTGCGTAACTGATAACACGCAAGCGTATAATTATCGTGCCCTATCAAAAAATTGTGGAAAACGTTGCCTTCAATGTTCAAAAGCTTTTTGTCGGAGCTTACTTTACAATCGGAAATTTCTCCATAAAGCTCATCTGTATATCCTTCGTAAAAAGATATAGGCTCGATCGAGTGTATTGCAAAAATTCCTTCAGACTTGCTGTCAAGAATCAGAGAAAAGTCCGATATTAGAGTGACGTTGCCCGTATGTATAAAGTACGAGCGCGGGCGTTCCGTCTGCTCCAGGCTTATCGTTTTGCTATCCGAGACGTATTTGCCAAGAGACGCATCAAGATAGGTATAGTAAAAAGTCATCTCGTCTAAAAGAGAATAATTTGAGACGACAATACGAACTGCGTTTAACTTGTCTTCCGAATAGGGGACATAAACATCGCCGTTTATTGAGGTGCGCTGTGCCTTCAACGTCGTTCTTATATATTCGTCAGCAGAACCACGGCCCACGATCTCAATTTCTGCACCTGAAGAAGACAGTTCATACGACATGAAATTCGGTGATTTGGGGGCGGCTTCTTTTGTTACGTATGGACCTGAAAAGTCAATGTTTGTAAGAGCAATATTTTCATCTTTTGCGATGATATTTACGATGATTCCGGTTATGTTCTTCCTATGTTTCCACGAACCTACATTAAAATCTATAACGTTCCAGCCCCCGCTTTTGACTGTTCCCTCGAGTTGTATAGACTCATTGCCCGAATAAAGAGTGAGGATAAATCGACAATCCTGCGTAATATCTTGATCGTTTTCGCAGGATATATTAAGGGCAAAGCTGAGATTCCTGTACGAATAAGCGTCGATGGGGGATTTCAGGCTTGAAGTGAAGGTTGCAGAGTTTGTATCAGAAGAATTTATCAAAACATATCCTGCAAGTCCTCGTTCATATCTTTGCTCAGGGGAGGAGCCTGTTTGATTGATCCAACCGAAATGAGCAGTTGGTGCAAGAGTGTCCATATTAAAATTCAACATGTTTTCTCGTTCTGTCACGCTAAAAACGTTCACGTTCGATATTCTTTCTTCCGCATAGCAGTTTATTGTTATGGTGATGACAAAAACAATAACCGCAACAGAGAAGAATATGAATTTTTTCGCTTTCAATATAGCACCCCCTTTTATGTTTATACAATCAGTATAACATATTTCAGGATTCATTACAACCATAATTTTTTGAATATTCTTTTATGGAGGAAAAAATAATGAAAGCAAGCTGACGGCGGTAATTTTCGTCTGATAATTTTTCACATTCCTCTGAGTTTGAAAGAAATCCGCATTCGATGAGAACAGCCGCATCGTCTGCTCGGTCAAGAAGAAATATAGAAGAGTCTGCAGCCTTTATCTTTCTTGAGTTTTCTTTTTGAAGCCACGTTTCCGTATTAGATTGAATAAGGCGAGCGAGAGCTTTGCTTCCTGCATCGTTTTTTGAATACCAGACCTGAAGCCCGCTGTATTTCGAGTTTGGGAAAGCGTTCATATGAATACTTACGAAAACAGAATTCGGAATGCTTTTTTCTATATTGAGGCGAGCTTTTAAGTCGAGCGATTTTTTATGTCCCATAAAATCTTCATTACGGTCGTAAAGGAGGATATCTTCCGTTCTCGTCATAACCGTTTTCATTCCTGCGGCACAAAGCATATCGCGTACCTTAAAAGCAATATCGAGATTGAGGTCTTTTTCTATAACACCGTTTTGTCCGATAGTACCGCCGTCCTCGCCGCCGTGTCCTGCGTCAATTATAATCGTCAAAGGGATATCATCTGTCTTGTAGATTATATCAACTGTTTTATCTGCAGCCTTTTCGATGCTTTTGAAAGAAAAAACGGAAACAAATATCAAAATTGTCCCGATAATTGCAAGTACGATGCAAAAAAATGTAAAATAAATAGTGAAACGTCGGCTTTTGTGGCTTTTTGTGCTTTGCATTGTTCTGTTCATGAATTCCTCCATAGAAAATACTGTTAAATTTTACGCAAATCATCTCATTAAAATGCTGTAAATCGAGGTTGTTTCAAAAAAACTGAAAAAAGCTCAAAAAAACTCTTGACAAATCATTTTAAGCGTGATATAATAGCAACGTTGTCCGAAAAAGAATGGGAGCATAGCTCAGTTGGGAGAGCATCTGCCTTACAAGCAGAGGGTCATAGGTTCGAGCCCTATTGTTCCCACCATTTTCTTTTACGGCCCGGTAGTTCAGTTGGTTAGAACGCTAGCCTGTCACGCTAGAGGTCAGGTGTTCGAGTCCCCTTCGGGTCGCCAATTTTCTGGTTTTGAGAGTCTTGGCAGTGGGTTTTATGCCTCTGTAGCTCAGTTGGTAGAGCAGGGGA
>JAFYLR010000052.1 GCA_017550115.1 Clostridia bacterium
AGCTCCTCGGATCTCTCCCCCAGCTCCAGCATATCGCCCAAAAGTGCAACTTTTCTTGCGTTCCCCTTTTGTTTTGACAGCTCGGAGAGCACGTCGATGGCCGAGCGCATAGACTCGGGACTTGCATTATAACAGTCCTCTATAAGAGTTATGCCGCAAAGATCATATATATTCTGACGCATACCAACGTTTCTGTAGTTCATAAGTCCGCGCCTTATGTCCTCGTCATCCAAACCGCATATCTTTCCTGCAACAAAAGCAAATAATGCGGCGTAAATATTGTGCTTTCCCATAACGGGCAATTCAATATTCGAATATATCTTGCCCTCGTAGAGCATATCAAAGGTGGTTTTCATAAACTCTTCTCTGATATTGAGGGCACGTGCATCTGCATCACGGCTTTCAAGGGAAACGTAAATAGTCTTATGTCCGCCCTTATCAGCACCCACAAGCAAAGGCTCATCTCCGTTCAAGAGCAATATCCCATCGTCGCTCAGGCCTTCTGCGATTTCCATTTTGGCACGACAGATGTTTTCTCTTGAGCCAAGATGCTCCATATGCGACGTTCCTATATTCGTAACGATCGCGATATTTGGTCTTGCGATATTCGTCATTTGAGATATTTCTCCAAAATCGCTCATACCCATTTCAAGTACAGCCGCCCCGACGTCACTTGTCATTTCCATTATGCTCATCGGAAGCCCTATTGTGCTGTTATGATTTCCCTCGGTCTTAAAGGTCTTGTATTTTTCACAAAGGACCGAGGATACAAATTCTTTTGTTGTTGTTTTGCCTACACTACCTGTAACTCCAACCGTTATGGGAGCCGAACGTTTTTTATATTCGTGTGCCAATTTCCCTATAGCCTTTAGAGTATCCTCAACAAGCACTATCGCATACGGCTCGTTTTCGACCGAGCTCATATCGGGTATCTTACTTGCTATCGAGAAAGGACAGCCGCCTTTAATCGTCTTCGCTATATAATCATGCCCGTCAACACGCTCTCCGCAAATAGCAACGAAAACCGTTTGCGATGAAGCCTCTCTCGAATCGGTGCATATATCAGATACTATACTATTCTCTGAAAGGCCCGAACAGATAAGTGTTCCTCCACACATGTTCTTTATATCTTTAATTGTCAGTTTACCGTTTTTGAATTCTGTCTTCATACTCTACCACAATTCTTTCCGATGTCTCAGCGAAAATAATAGTATTTGTTCGCCGACTCCATCGCAATATTTTTTTCGCTGAAAGGATGTCTTCCTTCCCTGTTTATCTCGTATTCTTCATGCCCTTTACCCGCAAGGAGTATAATATCGTCTTTTAGGGCATTCTTTATAGCATAATCTATAGCTTCTGCTCTATTTTCTATCACTACCGCGTGTGCGCGCGTAAAATCAAAGCCGGACATTATGTCGGCAATTATATCAGATGGGTCCTCACTTCGACTGTTATCTGACGTTACAATAACAAAATCAGCAAGAGTCGACGCTATATTCCCCATTACAGATCTCTTACTTTTATCTCTGTCTCCTCCGCACCCGAAAAGCAGAACTATTCTTTGTCCGACTTTTCTGAAGTCACGTACGGTCAAAAGCAAATTTCCGAGTGCATCGGGAGTATGTGCGTAATCAATAAACACAGAAAAATTCGCACCCGAGCAAAGCTTTACTCTCTCAAATCTTCCGTCGATACCGCCCATATGACACAACGCATCCTGCACATTTTGCACAGAAATTCCCATCTCAAGTGCACATGCTGACGCTTGCAGAGTATTTATAACAGTAAACCGACCGGGTATATTACTTTTCACTTTGAAAACAGAACAAACCGAGCTTAACATATACTCTATTCCGTAAGCACCTAAATTCAAGATGTTCACAGCTGAATAATCCACTCTTTTTCTGTCATCGCACGTGCAAAGTCTAATATTCCCACATCCGCCCTTCTCCGCCGCCTCAGCAATTCCAACAGAATACGCATCGTCACCGTTTATTATGGCAATATCGCACATAGAAAACAATTTCTTCTTTGCTTCGAGATAATTTTCCATCGTGCCGTGAAAATCGAGGTGATCGGGAGTTAAATTCGTGAATACAGCCGCCGCAAAGTGAAGCGGTGCCAGCTTATCAAGGGCAAGTGCGTGTGAAGTTGCTTCAAGAAGTACGACCTCAACGCCCTCGCTTGCCATAATAGAGAGCATTTTATATAGTTCCTTAGGATCCGGCGTTGTCATATTTGCCGTCTCGTCACTCGAACGGATGTTGAGCCGTCTTTCGTCAGAATAGCAGACCACCGTACCTATAAGTCCGGTTTTATACATAGCGGCACGAAAGATCGCACGAAGCATAAAAGTAACACTAGTTTTGCCGTTAGTTCCCGTCACCGCAACGATCTTCATATTTTTCGCAGGATGACCGTACCAAGAATCCCAAAGAAAAGCCAGAGCACGTCTTGTGTTTTTCGAACCCAGAAAAATAGGTACATCGTTATCTGCCCTATTCATCATAATAGAAGTCATATCCAAATCAGCAGATTTTTCAACAAGTATAGCAGTAGCTCCCGCTCTTACCGCATCTTCGATAAAGTGATGCCCATCTACCTTCGTTCCCTTTATGCAAACAAATAGATAGCCAGGCTGAACTTCTCTCGAATCAGATGTTATACCCGTAATATCAAGATTATTGTCATTTGTATATTTCGAGGACTTAAAATCAACATATTCGATATCTGTCCCTGCAGTTAGTTCGATCAACTTCAAAATGTTTCGCCTCTCATTTCGACAGATTTTGAATTCGTATTTTTACATCCATCTAATTTGAGGTGATTTTCTATGCTTTTTTGTCAAGATACGAGCTTTATTTTACCAACAAGTTTTTAATCTGTACCGTCAAGATAACGGAATTCGACCGTAACAAGAGTTCCCTTCGGGACCTTTTCCCCTGCTGCCGGCGATTGTGAGACAACAACTGCTCCTACACCGGTTTCATAATTTGTAGTTCCTGTAATATTTATATTAAGTTTACTGTTAGTTATCATTAAATTAGCAACCGTTGCCGATTTTCCCATAACATCGGGAACAATAACGTTATTTTCTTCGGTGATTTTTTCAGCGTAAAGATAGATTTTTCCGTCTTTACGGACTCCGCTACCCCCAACGGGTGCCATCTTTACAACTCTGTCGCCTTCGCCTATCACCTCGTAATCAATTCCGAGATATCCCATACTCTGTCTTGCATCTTCAACGCTCCAACCAACGTAATTCGGAAGGATCTTTGTGAGATTTTCGAGTTCTTTTTCGGTATATACAGCCTCAATTCCAAGGTAAGGGAGAATAGAGGACATAACGTTTGCAACGTAAGGAGCCGCAACTATACTCCCGTAAACCGAGCCCTTATTCGGCTCGTCAACCATTATAAGAACCGCTACTTGAGGATCTTCTGCCGGTGCATAAGCAATACAGGAACCGACACGGAAAGGTGTTGAGCCGTCGGGCAGCTTTTTGTCTTTTTTCTCGGTCGTGCCCGTCTTTGCGGCAATTCTGTAACCTGCAACGTAAGCATTTTTAGCACC
>JAFYLR010000053.1 GCA_017550115.1 Clostridia bacterium
AGGTCTTTTAGAACGAACATGATAATATCGTAAATCTGCGGGTCGGGCAAAAGCTCTGATTCGTCCGCCGCACGAAATGCGTCAAGTCCTCCCGATATACCGCTTTTCTCAAGCATATCAAGTAATTCAAGCTCGGTTTTTGAAAGCTCTGCCTTAACCTTATTCGTATCTCCCATAAAACAGATATTGACGTCTGAATAAGGGCAGGGCAAAAGAAATAGATCCCGCCCGAAAAACAAACTCTTTGAGACAGTGAAATTATGGGGCTTGGGACAGAGCATACAGGGGACAGAAAGCCGCACTTTGCCGTCCTTCGCTGAAACTATTACCATTTCGCTCTTACCGCAATCGCATTTGAGCTTTATCATATCCGCCCCTATCGCAAAGGGACTTACAACGCTCAAAACTCCACTCCCACAATGCGGACAACGGTAAGCAACCGTCGTATTTTTCGGTTCAAGTATCATTTGCACAAAACCTCACTGTTTTTTAACATTATATGGTGCTTCACCTCTTCTTGTGAAGACTTTATATTTTCCTCACAAAGCTCGATTACGCACAAAGCGGCACAGACTCTCTATGCCGCTTTTTATTTATCTGTCTTACGTATAAGATCAGCAGTCGATAGCCTTGATTGTAGCTTTATCCACTGTTACAGGATACTTCTCTTCAAATCCTTCGAAAATGTCGCCTGTCTTCTCTGCCGTTACACCGTCAAGACACTCTGCCTGCCAAAGAGGAGCACCCTCACCGACAAAATACATTATGTGATAGCCGTAATCCTCAGTCTTAACGATCTCAACGTCGCCCACCTTACGTTTGGGAGCAAACAACCAAGCGTCAAATTCATCTACCATCTCTCCCGATGCTACGTTGTCATAGAATACTGAAGTATCTGCGGTATATTCCTTTGCGAGAGCTTCAAAGGATTCCTTTGTCATCTCGCCTGCCTTATACATATCGAGAACTTCCTCAGCCTTTGCCTTTGCGGCTGCGTCTGAGCCATATGCGTCAAAGGAAAGAAGAATATGTCCTACGTTCTTTGTCGCAGCGTCATCACGGCGGGGAGCAGATACCATATAGTAAACCGCAACTGTATAGTTCTCTTCTTTTGCGGTGTCAGAGGAAGTATCTTCTGCCTCTTCATCAGCCTTCTCAGCCTTAGATGCGTCATCTACAAAGAGCTTTATCTCGCCTGCGTTTCTTACGTAAATCTTATCAGCGACCTCAAACACCCATTCAGCCGCCTCTTTGAGCGAAATTCCGGATTTTGCTACAGTCGCACTTGCATTATTAAGACCTTCAGTTACGGCTTTCTCGATATCTGCGGATTCTGCAGCCTCAGCCTTTGCCGTCAGATATGCTTCAAGTGCACTCTTGAATTCCTCTTCGTTTGTAGCCGCAGCTATATTCTCTATGTTTGCGAGAAGCTCTGCCTTCTTTGCTTCCTTCTCTTCGTCACTCAAGGTCTTATCGATCTTTATCGTCTCGGAATAGAAGAGTACGTCAGCTATGCTGTGTGCATCAATGTTTTCGAAATAGTAATCCTCTATTTCTTCATCGGTTACAGCATCTCTTGTCTCTTCATTTATCTTAGCCTTATATTTGTCAGCGAGAGTTGTGATCTCATAGAAATCTCTGATATCACCCATCTTAACGCCCTTGCCGTAAAGCATAGAAAGGAATTGCTTTTCGCTATATCCATTCTGCCAAGCACTGTTCTTGAGAGATTCAATATAATTATCGATCTGTGTAAAGTCCTCTTCTTCAAGATCTATACCCTCAGCTTTTGCAGCTTCAGCATAAACCAAAGCCTCTTCAACATAAGACTGAGCACTCTCCATGAAGTTATCAAGCCAAGTCTTATCCTCGTCATAATACTGCTGAGCAGAAAGCTTCTTCGAAGTATCAATGCCAAAATACTGAATAAGAGTGCCGTAATTTGTAAGGAAATTCTGATACGACTGCATTGCCGCGAACTGCATCATAGTTCCGTTCACTTCAAAATTGTCTGTTTTGATAGCTGTTTTACCGCGAAGAATAAAACCATTGTCTTCTATATAGCTCGAAATAAAAATAACGGCAACAAGAAGTACTGCCACTACAAAAACAAGCGGAGCTAACCAGCTCTTCTTGCTCTTGTTATTATTCTTTTTCTTTTGAGAATATTTTTTAGGATTATCAATTCTGTCCTGAGCTCTTAATTCTCTTGCTCTTTGTCCTTTTCCCATTTCAGGATACCGTCCTTATCTTTAAATTGAATTATTTTACAGCGACCTACGCCAATTTACCTTATATTATAACTTCTATATGTGTTCTTTTTATGAAGTCTTTTTGAACTGTAACAAAACGTTTGCATTTTTTTGCACATTTTTTGTATCAAACATTCATAATCACAGGCAAAACCATAGGTTTTCTCTTTGTTTTTGAATACAGGAACTTCGACACCTCGTCTTTGACTCGAGTCTTGAGCTGCATTCTGTCATATACGTCGTATGAATCTAAGCAGTTTATTATCGAATCCATCGCAAGTGCCTTTACCTCTTCCATAAGTGCTTCAGATTCACGAACATATACGAATCCCCTCGAAACTATATCCGGTCCCGAGAGAAGCAATCTGTCCTCGGCATCGACCGTTGCAACAACAACGATCAAGCCGTCCTGTGCAAGATGACGGCGGTCTCGGAGAACTATGTTTCCAACGTCGCCTACTCCAAGTCCGTCAACAAGTACATTACCCGCCGGCACGCTTCCTGCCCATCTCGCTCCCTTTCGGTCTATTTCAAGCACCTTTCCTATCTCGGAAATGAATATATGGTTAGGGTTTATACCCATAGTGAGCGCGATCTCTCGATTTGCGTTCATATGGCGGAATTCACCGTGTATCGGCATAAAATATTTAGGCTTTGTAAGCGCCTGCATCAGCTTTATCTCTTCGCGACAAGCGTGTCCGGAAACGTGAACTGCAACCACCGCGTCATGAAGCACACTCACACCCTTTTTGGTCAGCTCGTTTATGATTCTGCCGACCAACTTTTCGTTTCCGGGAATAGCACTGGAGGACAGAACAACAAGATCGCTTGTACAGAGCTTGACTTTGTCGTGGTCAGAGAACGCCATTCTGTAAAGAGCGGACATAGGCTCGCCCTGGCTTCCCGTTGTAATAAGCGTCAGCTCCTCCGGCTTATATCTCTTTATCTCGGATATATCTATCAGAACGCCATCCGGCACCGTCATATAACCAAGCTCGGTAGCTGCTCCGACGATATTCAACATACTTCTGCCGGTTATCGCAACCTTTCTACCGTGAGAGGCACTTACGTTTATTATCTGTTGAACTCTGTGCACGTTTGAGGAAAACGTTGCTATAACTATTCGCTTATCTCTGTTAGTGGAGAATATATACTCCAAGGATTTTCCGACTTCCTTCTCGGACGGAGTATATCCCGCACGTTCCGCATTCGTAGATTCGCAAAGGAGCATCAGCACTCCCTTTTTGCCAAGCTCTCCTAAGCGGGTAATATTCATCATCTCTCCGTCTATCGGAGTAACGTCAAGCTTAAAATCGCCTGTATGAACTATTGTACCTATCGGCGTTCCTATCGCAAGAGCACAAGCGTCGGCTATCGAGTGATTAACGTGGATAAATTCTACCGTCATCGCTCCCGCCTTTATGATACTGCCCGCCGTGACGTGACAAAGATTCGGCTTGTTTTCGAGCTTAAACTCCTCAAGCTTGTTTTTTATTATACCAAGTGTTAGCTTAGTGCCGTAAATAGGCGGATTTATGACTCTGAGCAGATAAGGGATCGCACCTATATGATCCTCATGTCCGTGCGTCAGAAAAACACCCTTTATTCTGTCTTTATTCTTTTCAAGATATGACATATCGGGAATGACCAAGTCAACACCCAACATATCTTCATCGGGAAAACCAAGACCGCAATCAACTATTATCATATCGTCTTCATATTCGATAACGGTCATGTTTTTTCCGACTTCGTTAAGTCCTCCAAGAGGGATAATACGGATCTTTCCGTTCGCTTTTTTTTGCATATTTTATAAAAATCCTTTCCGCACATGGCAGCGCACGCCCATATGACTTTGTCCAAATTTATTTATGTAAAAACGCAGAAAAACGTGCCGCCTTATTTTTTGACAAGGCGGTACAATAACTCCCTTACGGTTTGTCCTCACGTCCACGCAAACCTTTGGGGGAGTTCGCTCTTAAATTACAATTTTTCTATCAGAGCCGATTCTCTGACTACGCTTATAACTGGCTTATTATAGCATATTTAATTGATTTTGTCAAGATATGGCAAGAGTGACGAGGACAGAAGCTATACCGGCAATCAATCCTGATACGAAAAATATCATATATCGCAAAGCATAGTAGCTTTTGGGCCTCAACTCATCTTCGATGCGGTTCTCTTCAAGGATTCTGTTCGCCTCAAGTAGCATAGTAGTCTGATCTTTACCCGAAAAGCGTCTTGAAGGTCTGAGCGACGAATTAATCCCCGTTTTGCCTTTTTCAGCATCGCTTTTGAGTATAAAATAGGCTTCGTCAAATATCTCGCTCCCCGTCCCCCTCAAAACTATCATCTGCTTTCTGCACCCTTTCAGCATTCCGATCCCCCTTACAATTTTTTATATTATTTTGCGAGAGACGGCACTGTTATTCAATATTTTAAGCACTTTCAAAAAACAGACGTGAAATGAAGCAGGAAAAGAAAATGCAGAACAACATAACGGCAAATGCACAGGGGAATGCGTAACGCGAACGCTTGACACCCACTGAAGAAAAATACAGCCCGATTATATAAATTATAGTATCGGAGCTTCCCATTATTACCGAAGCACAAAAGGACACAAAGCTGTCCGCCCCATAGCTTTCCATAAGCTCGGTATATGCACCCATAGCTCCACTACCTGAAAAGGGGCGGGTAAGGAGCAGGGAAACAAGCTCGGCGGGGACTCCTATAAAATTTGTAAAAGGCTCTATCAGCTCTGCGACAAAATCAAGAAATCCGGACTCCGTAAGCATTTTCACTCCGACAAGTATAGCCACAAGCGACGGCAAAAGCCCAACGGCACATTCAAGTCCCTCTCTCGCTCCGCTTACAAATGCACTAAAACCCGTCCGCCTTCCGCATAGCATAATAAGAGCTACTATTCCAATAACAAAAGGCACGGCGAAAGCCGAAATGTTGTCTATTACTCCCGTCATAACTTATTTTCACCAATTCCGCAGGCACGGCTCAGCATAAGTGATAAAAAAGCACAGGAAAAGGAAACTATCCATATCGGCAAAACAACCGAGAACGCTTCCACAGATCCTGCAGAGCGCCGAAGAGAGAGTATAGTCGTCGGCAAAAGATTGGCTGAAGCACAGTTAAGTACAGCGAGGGTTATCATATCTCTTGACGCAGTATCCGCCCTCCCCCCTCGCTTTACATGGTACGTATGAAGCTTCTTTATCGCCGAAAGTGCAAGTGGCGTTGCGGCGTTACCTATTCCGATAAGATTCGCACCTATACTCGCCGCAATCTCCTCTTTGCCCTCTCCGCTTTCATAAGCGTCGGGAAAGAATATTTTTAGAACAGGAGATATAAGTCTCGCCAAAATTTTTATAGCGCCCGCTTCCCGCAAAACGTTCATCACTCCGCACCACAGGCTCATTATTCCGACAAGAGAAAGCGTCAACGTCACCGCACTCTCCGCCCCCTCAAAAACCGCACTCCCAAGTTCCGACACGTCGCCGCTTATTACACTATATACTATCGAAATCAGACACATCGCCCCAAAAACCTTCCCCAACATCAATCTTTCCCACCTTTTTTTACATTTTTCGACACACGGATGATACAAAAAATTAAAAAATCCTTGATTTTTTCAAAAAAACTATTGACATCAATTGATAAATCTTGTAGAATAATTATGGTAATAATTGTAATTTATTCAATCATTTTGTAAAGGAGAGTCGAAATATGAAATCAACCGGAATTGTTCGTAAAATTGACGAGCTCGGCAGAATAGTACTGCCTATGGAAATCAGAAAAACAATGGATATAAAAGAGAAGGACGCCATTGAAGTTTTCATTGATGGCGATAAAATCATTCTTACAAAATACCAGCCTTCCTGTGTTTTTTGTAATGACGCGAGTGATGTTATATTCTTCGGCGGAAAGCGTATCTGCCGCGAATGCCTCTCCAAGCTAAAAGAACAACTCTAATTTATTCTTATTTATGTTTTATTTCTGATATTCCCAAAAAGCGAAAAAGAGCTACTGCACTCTATGTGCCGTAGCTCTTTTTTATTCTTTATCCATTTCAAAGAAATATTTTCCTCTGTGTGCTCTTACGCTCTGAACCAAACCTATTATCATATACATCGAAAGCATTGACGAGCCGCCGTAGCTCATAAAAGGTAACGTTATTCCCACCACAGGTAAGATCGCCATACACATTCCGACGTTCTCCAATGTCTGAATTATTATGATCGCCGCCGCACCTATACAAATATACGAGCCGATAAGACTTCTTGCCTGTCTTGCTATCATTAAAATACGCACGACCATAACCGTCAGCGTCAAAATCATTATCATACCGCCGACAAAGCCGAATTTTTCGCAAAATGAAGCAAAAATAAAGTCCGTATGCGAGGCGAAAAGCCTTTCATAATATGAACCGCCCTCAACACCTTGACCCCACATACCGCCGTTCGCCACTGCCTGTCGGCTAAGTAGCGGCTGAAGTCCTTTGTCAAGCGGATCAAGCTCGGGATTAAAGCCAACCAATATTCTTTGTTGCTGGTAACTATGCAGATGCGGCCATATATAAGGGAATCCAACTAATGCCACAGCCCCCGCCGCCACAAAAAGCCAGCCGCTAAGTCCTGCACAAAACAACATTATTAAAGTAAATCCCATATATACGAGTGCAACCCCAAGGTCTCCGGAAATAAGGATAAATCCTATAATAACACCCGCGTGAAGCGCAAGTCCGAGGAGACTTTTTATGTTATTTATCTTGTCCTTCACAAATGCAAGATGCTTTGAAAAGGTCATTATGTACGCCGCCTTGACAAATTCCGAGGGCTGAATCCCCACCGGGCCTATACGCAAATAGCTTTTATTCGTTCCGGCGCTCATTCCGTAAACCAAAGTGATCGCCAACATTCCTATCGAGATGATATAAAATATAGTGCCGAATTTATCTATAAATTCCTCATAATCCGCAACCGTTATTATTATCATCATAATAATTCCCAAGATTACCGAAACCACCTGCACAGCAAACGCAGAACTTGAGAAATCCATCATTTTTCCAAGTCCGCCGCCGAGCGTCAAAAGGCTCATAGTAGTCAATATCAGCGTACAGATAAGGAGCACAGGGTCTATCATACGCATTCTCTGCCTTGCACTTATACCAAATGATCTTACCATATGCTCCTCCTTTCTGATTTATAGCACTAAGGGCTGTTTTCACACTCGTGTTAACAGCCCTCAAAAAGTCCTCAATAAGCTCTTGCCCAGACAACCATATGCTGTGCTTTCTTTCCGCAGCATACGCAAACGTCCTCTATTTGCTCCTGTTCAAGCGGGATACAACGCGAGCCTATGCCCGTCTGCTCCTTAACAGAGTCCTCACAAGCCTCGTCTCCGCACCACATAGCCTTAACAAAGCCGTCGCCCTTCTCAAGAGCCGCCTTTATCTCATCTATAGTTTTACAAGAATACGTTCTTCTTTCTCTGTTTGCCAAAGCCTTTTCATACATTCCGTCTCTGACCTCGCAAAGCTTTGCCGCAACAGTTTCCGCAAGAGAATCAAGGCTGACAGTTGCCTTCTCAAGATTATGACGAGTCACAACAACGCACTGACCTGCCTCAATATCTCTCGGCCCTATCTCTATACGAAGCGGAACACCCTTCATTTCATACTCGGCATATTTCCATCCGGGTGAGCTGTCGCTGTCGTCAAGCTTAACTCTGAATGACTTCTTGAGCTCCTCATAAAGCTCGGTCGCCTTTTCAATAACGCCCGGCTTATGTGCCGCAACAGGAATTATTACAACCTGAATCGGTGCTACCGACGGAGGCAGAACAAGACCGTTATCGTCTCCGTGCGTCATAATGATACCGCCTATCATACGGGTTGTGCAACCCCAAGATGTCTGATAGGGATATGCGAGTGTGTTTTCTTTTGTAGAATAAGTAATATCAAAGGCTCTGGCGAATCCGTCACCAAAGAAATGCGACGTTGCCGCCTGAAGAGACTTACCGTCGTGCATAAGAGCCTCGATAGCATACGTATCCTCTGCTCCCGCAAACTTGTCAGACGGGGTCTTGCGTCCCTTGATAACGGGGATAGCAAGGTCGTTCTCGTGGAAGTCTGCATAGACGTTCAGCATCTGAACCGTCTCGTTTACCGCCTCTTCCTTTGTTTCGTGCATCGTGTGTCCCTCTTGCCACAAGAATTCACGGCTGCGAAGGAAAGGTCTTGTCGTCTTTTCCCATCTGACGACAGAGCACCACTGATTATAAAGCTTCGGCAGATCACGGTATGATCTGATAATATTTGCATAATGCTCACAGAAAAGAGTCTCGGACGTCGGACGAACGCAAAGACGCTCGGTCAGCTTTTCGCTTCCGCCGTGCGTTACCCAAGCAACCTCGGGTGCAAATCCCTCAACGTGATCCTTTTCCTTATTGAGAAGAGATTCGGGGATAAACATAGGCATATAGACGTTTTCATGCCCAAGCTCCTTGAAGCGTGTATCAAGTATCTTCTGAATATTTTCCCATATTGCATAACCGTAAGGGCGGATTATCATACAGCCCTTAACACTTGAATAATCAATAAGATCTGCTTTTGTGCAAATATCTGTGTACCACTTAGCAAAATCTACGTCCATCGACGTAATTTGCTCAACCATTTTCTTGTCGTTAGCCATTTTATACCTCTTTTTTCACTGAAATAGGCTTCTTAAGTCATAAGTATATACTATTATATATTATCCTTTGTGAAATGTCAAGTAATGATGTTCAAAATAGAGAGAACAAAAAGGATTGTTGTGTGTGCAACAATCCTTTTTGTTTTTATAGCATCGTACTTATAATTTCACTGTATGATCTTGGAGAAAGATATGCGGGAGGAACGTCAAATACCGTCTTGCAGCCTACCATTCCCTCATTTTTCATGCGATAAAGTGCACGTGCAAACGCAACGATAACAGAAGCTGTAAACTCCGGATTTGAATCAAGCTTTAAGCTGTATTCAATTACGTGATTCGTAGCTGAATCCGCACCGGTTTTTCCCGTGCGTATAACAAATCCGCCATGCGGAATGCCGCTATGCTCCGCGCGAAGCTCCTCTGCACTTATGAAATGAACTATCGTGTCATAATCGGCAAAGTAGTTCGGCATTTCCTTTATCTCTTTTTCAATACGAGCTTTATCTGCTCCCTCTTCTGCGACGACAAAGCATTCTCTTAGGTGCTTTTCTCTTGTCGTAAGTGAAGGGCAACTGCCGCTTCTCACCGCCTCAAGTGCGCTATCAACAGGGATCGTATATTGCTTTGCGTCGACAACTCCGTCTATTCTGCGTATCGCGTCCGAATGTCCCTGACTGACACCTCGTCCCCAAAAGGTATAATCCTTACCCTCGGGAAGTATGGCTTCTCCGTAAAGACGGTTGATCGAAAACATACCCGGGTCCCAGCCGACTGAGATCATCGCACAATTTCCGCTCTCTTTTGCCGCCTGATCTACACGGAGAAAATGCTCCGGAATTTTCGCATGGGTATCGAAGCTATCGATAACTGAAAAAATCCTCGCAAGAGCCGGCGTTTGCACCGGCAAGTCTGTTGCACTTCCGCCGCAAAGGATCATAACGTCTATCTTGTCCTTATACTGCTCAACGTCGTCTGTATGGCAGACGGGAACACCTGCTGTTGCGATCGTGAGCTTTGACGGGTCACGGCGAGTAAATACCGCCGCAAGCGTCATATCACTATTCTGAGCGATGGCACTCTCAACACCTCTGCCCAGATTTCCATAACCATATATACCGATTCTGATTTTCATACTTGAACTTTCCTTTCGCTTTTGTGTGCTTAAAACACAGTCTTCGCCACACAAAACAAGCCTCCAAAAAGAAGCAAAATCAATGATTTCCCCTCTTCTTCCAATGCCAACGTAATTTTATCACAACTTTATACGTTTTTCAAGAGATTTTTGAAAATCTTTTCAATGATTAAATATCTTCCTCGGCATCTGTGTCACTTACATTTTTCTTTGCTTCAATAGTTTTCTTGACCATCATATCCTTAACCTTCATCAAACGAGTAAGATTACCTCTTTCGTTCTCCTCAAGCTTCATTTTAATGGTCTTGATACCACTCTGATATTGCGGCATCATAATATACTCAAGTGCGTTTACACGACGTCTCGTTTTCTCTATCTCCTCGGCTAAAAGTTGAGCTGTTTTCTCAAGCTCCGCCATTCTCACAAGCTCCTGCATTATACCGCCAAGCTCGACGATTGCCGTATCAAGCTCGCCCGAGGTGAACGCCATACCGTAATTCACTCCTCCGTCAGAGACCGCCGATGCCTTGAAATCAAACTCCGGAACCGTAACGCTCATCATATTCTTATAAGAAACGTTAAGAGTCCCTTCGGTTTTCGGCATAATAAGTGCTTCTCTTAGCATCTCGGGACTGCTGACAGCCGCCGCGATCGAAAAGCTTCCGTAAACCTCGGAAAGCCTCGACTCGACTCTCTCTCTCAGCTCCTTGTCCTCACGCACCACCTCAAGAAACTGACGCATAAGCTCGTCACGCTTGTCCTTGAGAAGCTTATGTCCGCGTCGAGCCGTCGTATATCTTGTCTGGAGCTTTTTAAGCTCCATTCTCGTGGGGTTAACACGAATTTCAGCCATTGTGATCTATCTTCCTTTCAGAAAAGCTCATTCGCCCTTTTTCACCCAATACTTCTCGATAATCTCGGGTTTTATTCGTTTCATCTCGCTCTTTGGCAGAATCGAAAGCAGTCTCCAGCCAAGGTCGAGCGTCTCCTCTATTGAGCGATTTTCATAGAAGCCTTGATTGATATATTCCGCCTCAAACGCATCGGCAAATTTTGCGTAAAGACGGTCAACCGGTGTCAGAGCCGCCTCTCCCAAAACCACCATAAGCTCCTTTGCCTCTCTGCCTCTTGCATAGCTTGAGAAGAGCTGGTTCATCGTTCCCGCATGGTCCTCTCTCGTCTTTCCTTCGCCTATACCCTTATCCTTGAGTCGCGAAAGTGACGGGAGAACGTCAACGGGTGGCATATATCCTTTGCGGTACATCTCTCGGGAAAGTATTATCTGTCCCTCTGTAATATATCCTGTAAGGTCGGGGATAGGATGGGTCTTATCATCCTCAGGCATCGTGAGGATCGGTATCATAGTAATAGATCCTTCGCTTCCCATCTTTCTTCCCGCTCTTTCATACATTGTTGCAAGGTCGGTATAAAGATAACCGGGGTATCCTCGTCTTCCGGGAACCTCTTTTCGAGCCGCCGAAACTTCACGCAGAGCCTCTGCGTAGTTTGTAATATCGGTCAGAATTACGAGAACGTGCATATCGCACTCGAAAGCAAGATACTCCGCTGCAGTCAACGCCATACGAGGCGTTGATATACGCTCAATAGCAGCGTCCGATGCAAGATTTATGAAAAGAACGGTTCTGTCTATAGCTCCCGTTTTCTTGAAATCGGAAATAAAGAAATCCGCTTCCTCAAACGTGATACCTATAGCGGCAAAAACGACCGCAAACTTCGAATCTGTTCCTCTTACCTTCGCCTGTCTTGCGATCTGAGCCGCAAGATTTGCGTGGGGAAGACCTGAGCCTGAGAATATCGGCAGCTTCTGACCTCTGACAAGAGTGTTAAGACCGTCAATGGTCGAAACTCCGGTCTGTATAAACTCGGAAGGGTAATAGCGTGCAGCAGGATTTATCGGCGTACCGTTAATATCGAGCTTCTTTTCGGGAATGAGCTTTGCTCCGCCATCGATAGGCTCTCCCATTCCGTTAAAGACTCTTCCCAGCATATTCTGCGAAACGGGAAGCTCAACTCCGTGTCCCGAGAAACGAACCTTACTCTCCGCTATATTAAGTCCCGCAGAGCTTTCAAAGAGCTGAACGAGCACGTCTCTGCCGTTAACCTCAAGAACTCTGCAACGTCTGACCTCGCCCGTCGGCAGCTCTATCTCGCCAAGCTCGTCATATTTGACTCCGTCAACCTGCTTTACAAGCATAAGGGGACCTGCAACTTCTTCTATCGTTCTGTACTCTCTAATCATCTATCTCCCCTCCTCTCAAAGCTCTCTCTGAGCTTCAGAGACTGCTTTCTCTATCTCTGATGCAAGCTCGGCTTCTATCTTTTCAAATTCTGCTTTATAATTTTCATAAGGAATCGCTTTTGCTCTTCCTATCGCTTCTCTTACAGGTAGGTCTGCTATCGTCTGAACGTCAGCTCCCTCAGATATCGCCTTTCTCGCTTTGTCCTCATATGAGAATATCAGTCTGAGAAGTGCATACTGCTTATCAAGAGGAGTATATCCGTCAATATCGTCAAAAGCGTATTGCTGTAAAAAGTCCTCACGTATCGAACGGGCAACCTCAAGCGTCATTCTGTCATCTGCGGAAAGTGCATCAACACCGACGAGCTTAACTATCTCGTCAAGGTCGCTCTCAAGCTGAAGCGTCTTTAGACATTTTCCCGTAAGCGTCATCCAATCGTTCGCTATGTTTTCCGCACACCAATCTGACAGACGGTCACGGTAAAGCGAATATGAATTGAGCCAGTTTATAGCAGGGAAGTGTCTGCGATATGCAAGAGAGGAATCGAGTCCCCAGAACACCTTGACTATACGCAAAGTCGCCTGAGTTACAGGCTCGGAGATATCTCCGCCCTGAGGTGAAACCGCACCGATAGCGCTGAGAGCTCCTTCTCTGCCGTCAGAGCCGAGACAGATAACCTTTCCCGCTCTTTCATAGAATCCCGCAAGACGAGATGTAAGGTAAGCAGGGTATCCCTCCTCACCCGGCATTTCCTCAAGTCTACCCGACATTTCACGCAAAGCCTCGGCCCAACGTGAAGTCGAATCCGCAATAACTGCAACGGCATAACCCATGTCACGATAATATTCCGCTATTGTAATACCCGTGTAAATTGACGCCTCACGTGCCGCAACGGGCATGTCAGACGTGTTTGCGATGAGAACGGTACGCTCCATAAGAGATTTACCTGTTCTTGGGTCTGTAAGCTCAGGGAACTCACGAAGAACGTCGGTCATCTCATTTCCACGCTCTCCGCAACCAATATAAACAACTATATCAACGTCGCTCCACTTTGCAAGCTGGTGCTGAACGACCGTCTTTCCGCTTCCGAAAGGTCCGGGAACACAAGCTGTACCGCCCTTTGCTATAGGAAAGAGAGCGTCGATAGAACGCTGACCTGTTATCATAGGCTCAAGAGGAGGAAGCTTTTCCTTATAAGGACGGGAAACACGCACAGGCCATTTCTGCATGAGCGTTACGTTCTCTATTCTGCCACTCTCAAGCTTTATTTTTCCGATAATATCCGTAACCTTATAGTCGCCTGACGCAAGCGAAACAAGGGTTCCGCCCTTTTTGGGTGCAACCATTACTTTATGCTTTATTACCTCGGTCTCCCATACGTATCCGAGAATATCTCCCGGCTCTACTATGTCGCCCGTATTTGCCTCAGCCTCAAAGTGCCAGACTTTGTCACGGTCAAGAGCCGCCTCGTCGATACCACGTGTAAGATTTGAGCCTACCTTTTCACGAATCTTCTCAAGCGGACGCTGTATTCCATCATAAATATTCGTTATAAGTCCGGGGCCAAGCTCGACAGACAAAGGCTCACCGGTTGAGACAACAACGTCGCCTCGTCCTATACCGGCTGTTTCCTCATAGACCTGTATCGACGCTCGGTCTCCATGCATTTCTATTATTTCTCCGATAAGTCTCTTCTCGCCAACTCTTACCACGTCAAACATATTGGCGTTTCTCATACCCTCCGCAACAACAAGAGGGCCCGAGACTTTCAGTATCTTTCCTGTTACTTCTTCCATTGCACTTATACCTTTCTGTGCCAATCTTTTTTATTTTTCACTGAACAGTATGTCAGCGCCTATCGCCCGAAGGGCTGCATTTCTTATATTCGACATGCCATACCCCGTGCTTCCGTCCTTATCCGGTATTGAGATGACCGCAGGCATCGGCATATCCTTATATTTTTCAATTTCGTCCTCGATCAGTGCCGCTATCCTCTCGGTCACAAAAACAACCGCAAAATTGCCGTCCTTGACCGCGCCTCGAAGCGCAGAACGTGCCGAATCTGCATCATTCACGTCAAAAACCGAAAATCCGAGAGCCATAAAACCGAGAACGCTATCTCTATCTCCTATAATTCCTATCTTATACATAGCTCAGCCTCACTCTCTCTCGTATGGTGTCGGCACTAAGTCCCGCTTTTTTCCCTGCGAGTATCATTCTGAGGTTTTTCAGTTGATATTCGGTTGCTATAAGGAACGCACAAAGAACACTTGCTCCGAACGGAACATATTTCGTGCGTCTGACAAGCTTCATATAAATGTTGTCACATTCACATTCGATGCGGGAAAGCGATGCCCTCTCGCCTATAAGGCCGCCAAGCGACGCATAAGGCGTTCCATTTAGCAGGTCTGCAATATCGTCCTCGCCCACCTTTGCGGCTTCTAACATTTTCTCTTTGTCAATATACCCTCCGTCAATGAGTGAAGAAGAAAGTACTTCGATCTCGTTATATCCTCCGCCCATTCGCACACTTCTTGTGCTCATCGTTATATTCGTCAGATCTATCTTGGTTTTTGCAAGCTCTAAAAGAAAATCGTCACCGCTTTTTTTCGCTGCCGAAAGCATATCCGCAAAACAAGCCTTGTCGAGAATTATGTCGATAAGCTGTGGGTTTTTGGTTTTCACAAAGGCGTCGTACGCCTCTCTCGCTCCCTCTCTCATGTTTTCCGGTAAAGCCGAAAAATCAAGAGTTGAGGGCATTTTCTTTATATCCTCAAGAGAAACCTTGCCAAAAGAAAACAACATTTCCTGCGGCTCTATTGCTCTGAAATGGCATTTAAGGGCCGCCTTTATATTATTGCAATCATATATATTCCGAAAATATTCAAGGACACTCTCTTCAGGAGTAACACTTTCTATAAAATTATAAGCAGAAGCTAACGCTGCGCTGAATTTATCACCGCTATCATCTCCATCAAGCTCCTTCAAAAGAGCCTCGGCTTCACTTGCGTCCTTTGCAGATATCGCAGCCTCAAGCTTGTCCGCACCGATGAGACGCCCCATGGCAGCGTGTACTCGAGCCGATGCGAAGATATATTCCGTTTCTTTGATTTTAGCTCTCGCCATCTTGGTGCTCAAAGCCCCTTTCTTTGCTTACTTTTCTTCCTCTGATGAAAAGATCGTCTGAGCGACCTCTCCCCCGAGCTTCTCTCTTATCTGGTCAAACAACGCCTCAATAGAGCAATTGTTTTCTATATTTCCAAAGCGAACGATAACTCCGCCTTCGATATTAGCACATTCTCTTGAGATGGTAAGCTTTGAAATTGTCTCTCTGCCAAGCTTACCTATAACTATACGTTCCGTTCCGGCGAGTATCGCCTCGCTCAAGCTGTCCCTATCCTCGCGGTTAAAGATAAGCTCGTATTTTTCAGGAATATCGGCTTCCTCGCCATATAATTCTCTGTTTGTCTTTTCAGTTTCTATCTCTTCAAGAAGAGCCGATGCTATGAGCTTTGAGACAAGCTCACAATATTTTTCACTCGGCAAGCTCTTGATCTCCTTATAAGCAAGATCAAAGGCCTCGTCTATCGCATTACCCTTCGCCGCAAGAATTACGTTTCTCTTTTGCATCGCCGCACTCGATTTCGCTCTTGCAATAATGTTTTCAGCGTCCTTTTGTGCCTTTTCTTCCAGCTCCGCCTTGATCTGCTCTGCTTCTTTGTTTGCCGCAAACATTATATCGGCACACTGCTTTGTCGCGCGTTCAATTATCGCAAAAGCATCTCTCTCGGCCTCGGAAATTATCTTGCTTTTTATTTTTTCAAGTCCTGTCATAGCCGCCTCTTAAGGATTGAAGAAGAGAACGGGGAGAAGTGATATAAGAAGCGCAAAGATCGCATATGTTTCAACAAGCGCCGCTGTTGTTATCGCTTTACCTACTTCACCCGGATGCTTTGCAATAAGATTGATTCCCGCAGCCGCAACTCTCGCCTGCTTTATAGCGGAAAAATATCCGACGATCGCGATAGGCATAGCTGCCACAAGCAAGAAACCGCCCTGAGCAAAGGTAAGCTCAACGGGTGTTCCGAGCAGACCGAGCTTGAGAATAATTACGAAAGATGTTATAAGACCGTAGATACCCTGTGTTCCGGGAAGAGCCTGAAGAATAAGAGCTTGTCCGAACTTTGAGGGATCGTCTGTAAGAAGGCCTGATGCAGCCTCACCAACCATACCTACTCCCTTTGCACTTCCCATTCCTGCGATTATAGATGCCAAAGCCGCACCGAGCAGTGCAAGATTGTTTCCTGTGAAAATATTTGAAAAAAATTCTGTGAATGTCATGACTTTTTTAACTCCTTTTTTATTGTTCTGTTGTATATTTATCGGAAGGAACTGCGGGCTTGAAGGGTTTGCCTCCGTCCTCGTAAAACTTTCCGAAAAATTCGATATACTGCAATCTGCTTGTGTGCACGAACGTTCCAAGCACGTTTATTGCAAGATTCAAGAGATGTCCAACGATGAAGACTGCTATCATCATCAAAAATCCGACGATATTAGGCCCGCCCATAGTACCCATAGTGTTAATTACCTGTGCAATAACACTTGCAGCAAGACCGAGTGCCAATATTCTCGAATACGAGAGCAGGTCGGAGACGTAATTTACTGCTCCATAAAGCCCCAAAGCTCCCTTTGCCAGCTTCATCACTATCTTTTTTTCTCTGCGTCCCGCCGTTAGAACTATCGACGCGGCACCTGCGATCGCTACGTACTTTCCCCAAGGGAAAGCAACCGCCAAGCCTATTCCCGCAAACGTGAGCCACCAAGAAGCAATATCGCAAAACGCATCTACTACTTGTCCCTTTCGGCAAAGCACGTAAAATTGCACCGCCATTCCGGCTACAAGATGTACCGCCCCTACCGCAATCGAAAGAATAAGAAAGCTCATCGGGTCAAGAAGGGGATCAAACAACACAGCTGTTTGCATAGTTGACGTTGCTCCCTCAACGCCCAGCATATATTCCGAATACGCCTGCGGCAAATTCCCGAAATACGCTCCGAAAAGCACTCCCATTATCATCGACGATATTCCGCAATAGCCAAACATCGCAAGAAAGTTTCTCATGCTTTTTTTAGGATTTAAGAGCAGTATCGCACCGAAGCAACATACCACAAGCAAAAATCCGTATCCCACATCGGCGAACATCAATCCGAATATTATGAAATAGAAAATACTCATAATAAACGTCGGGTCAAAAGAGCCGTATTTGGGGTATGAATACATTCCAAGCACCCATTCAAAGCTCGATGCAAAGAAATTATTCTTCAAAAGCACGGGAGGCTCGTCCGCCTCGTCCGCCTCACTTATTTCATAAGCACATTCAAACTTTGAAAGTGCCGCAAAAACTCTTTTCTCATCTCGCTCGGGAACCCAACCGCCAAGCACTACCGTATATTCGGTGCTCAAAAGACTTTGCTTGTTTTTCTCGGCCTCAATGCTCGTTGCAACTGCATCGTACAGAATTTGAACAAGCTCGGTTTCCTTGCCGTATTCACGCATCTTTTCTTCTATTGACAGCTCATCTTTTTCGATAGCCGCGAGCTGTTTTTTTGTTGAAGAATAAATTTTAGATACCGCTCCGTGAAGCTCTGAGAACTGCGTTTTCAGCATACCTATCGAACTTAACTTTCTTGCAGCCTCGTCCTCCTCGCCTCTTGCACATATTACACAAACGCAAGACGCGACCTTGTCACCGCCTACCCTTATTACTTGTGCCGCCGTGTCTCCCAATGCTTCGTCTATTCGCTTATCGGTAAGAGTCGGGGGAAGAGTGGCAGTAAAAACCGACGTGCTTTTCGTTCCCGCAAAATCAAGGGGCAATTCGTAAGCTCGCCATAACGAAAGGGATCCAAGTAAAGCCTCAAGCCTTGATCTTTCGTTTTTTATTTTTTCTTTTTTGTCCGCAAGCTCTATAACACCGTCCACTATACCGACAGCTTTTGCATAACTGCCGTCTGTCTTGAAACGGTCAAGACGAACAGAGATCGGTTTGCTTATCAACCCTTTTTTCGCCTCATTGTACTTTGACATAAGCGAAAGAGCCTCTGTCGTACGGCTAAGTTGTTTCTCAAGATCGGAAAGCTTTTCTGAGCCACCATACGTCTCGAGCAGACACTCATCGGCATCGGTATCGTCTATCGGTTTAAGCTCGACGCATCTGAGCCGCATAAGCCGTCGCACCAGAGCATCAGCGTCCCGCCTGTGAGCGAAAACGGACAGTTTTTTCATTTTAATTACTGCCATTTTCTAATATCTCCCAAACGATTTTTTTGACCGCAACGCACTTTTTAACTTCAGCCTTCGCCAAAAGCTCAGTCGCCTCCGCTTCCGCTTCCTCAAGATTTTTTGCGATCAATCCATCAGCCTTTTCCCGCATTTTATCAAGTGCTATAGCAAGTTCCTTTCCCGTCGAGCGTTCAGTCTCTTCAAGAAGCTGTCTCGCTTGTTTTTCTGCGTTCGCAATCATTCTCTTAGAGTTTTCAAGAGCCTCTTCTATGATCTTTGCCGCCTGCTCCTCAGTACTCTTTATATCAAGGATCGCTTCTTTTGACATTTCTTACCGTTCCTTTCCTAAAAAATACACAAAAAACGACTTGTTTTTTATAATAACTATATATATAATAACACAACCACCCCATGATTTCAAGGGTTTTTGGCTATTTTAGTTAATTTTTACACTATTTAATTTTGCATAAAAATTCTCTATATTTTCCGTGGCTTGTTCCGCATTTATAAAAGACACAAAACCCGTCCCTGATAAACGCTCCGTCATGGGAAAATTTGCGAGAAAAGACCTCTTTTCTTTTGTTTTCATCGCAAAAAAGCTTAAAGCAACGGCGTGGGGATAAAATCGTGTTTTCACGCACATCCCATATCGAAGCATTTCGCACAAAAAACAACTCCGATCCGCCCCGAGAGACTCGAACATCGGCTATTATGCTGACAAAATTTTCGTCATTATACGTCACAGAACACTCAAAAAGATAGTTCAGACGCCGAAAAAAAGCCGCGCGCCCACCGTACGAGGCATTATATTCTTCAAACGCTTTTATAACTCGATCAGCAAGGGTAGTAAGTGCCCATTCTTTCGCTCTTTGAGAAAGTAAAGAGTAAAAATCAAAAACCTCTTTGGGCAAAGATGCGGTATCTGGCATAGAAACGCCCACTCTCAAAATCTCAACGCCCTCGTGTCGTACGCCCTCAAATTTTGTCCCATTCCTCGTCACTTTTATCCCCTCACCACACTTCCTTTATTTATTAGTTTATGCACACGCTGCAATTATTATGATAATTTATCCATTTTTTATATTATAAAAACAAAAAAGATTGCCGCGCAGTCAAGTGACTCGGCAATCCTTTTTTATAAAAATCAATTTGCACCTTCATTTTCCTCGTCATTTTCTTGATGACGAGCCTTTTTTTGAGCCAATTCTGCTTCAAGCAAAGAAATCTTTTCGTTCACACGGTCGATAGCATCAAGTGCCAACGCTATCTGCTCGGGCTTCTCGTCACGAGATCTTAAAAGTTGCTCAGCGACTCTGCCCAATTCCTCGTATCTTTCGCACAAACGTGCCTGCTCAGCCTTTATCTTAACCTTTGTTGCAGTGAGGTCGGTCAGCTTTGCTCCCTCGTTCACCGCCTTCTCGGCAGCATTACCAATAGTTTTCATAAAATTATCGAATTTTGACATAGCCCACAAATTCCTTTCAAAAAACTCTTTATATATATTATATCCACAAAACATCAAACAGTAAAGTAATTTTTTCAAAATATTCAGACATATTTTCATTCAAATCAGGAAAAAATAACGATAAACACATAGTTCAAAGGAGCTTAAAATGAATATAGACAAGAAAACTTATAAAAAATATGCCACCGCACACGCTCCGAAAACGCCCTGCGTAAAGAATTGCATCTGGGCATTCTGCGTCGGCGGCGCGATATGCACTTTCGGAGAGCTTTTGAGCCGTGCTTACTCGGTATGGGGGCTTCCCAAAGAGGACGCCGGCACTTTGACCTCGGTGACGCTGATATTCTTAAGTGCACTATTTACAGGCATCGGCATTTTTGACAGAATAGCCAAACACGCAGGAGCAGGAACGCTCGTGCCGATCACGGGTTTTGCGAACTCCGTCGTTTCGCCCGCTATTGATACGAAAGCAGAGGGATTAGTCCTCGGCGTCGGAGCAAAGATATTTACGGTTGCAGGGCCCGTTCTGCTATACGGAACTCTTGCAGGTAGTGTTTACGGCGTTATATATTGGTTATGTCAAAAATTTTGATACAAAAACCCCTGCACACAAACGTGTGCAGGGGTTAAGATTATTTTGCTAAAACCGTTTTAGGCAACTGTCAATGCTACAGTATTTTCAACTGTCACGTCGAATTCCTCAACAGCTGCAGTAGCCGCCGCCTTTGCTTCAGCAGAAACAGCTGTGCCATCGAGTGTACGAACAACTACAACACCATCTACAAGGATAGCAACTGTATTTGCGTCAACTGCAAGAACCTTGTCCTCGCCGAGAGTTTCTGCTCCGAAGAGGAGTGTGTTCCATACAGCACCTTCAGATACTGTTCTGCCTGCGAATACATCATTCGCGATAAAGTAGTTCATCATCTTAGAAAGGCTGCTTGTTGCATATTCTGCACTCTGGCCTTCCTCATCACCATAGCTTATGTAGCTGATTGTTTCAACACCATTAGCATCACGATAGATCGAGTATGCGCAGATATATGCTTCCTGATTATAATGAGCCGCTGTCCAGTTAACAACAGTTCCTGCGAATATTGTCTCTGTTTCATTAGAGCTTACAACCTTAGCGCCCTGTGCCCACTTACCGTTCTGAACGATAGCTGTCTTTGTGATATTAGAAGCAGGAGTTACATATGCTTCTCCATTCCAGCTAATAGTAGCGTTAGCCTTGTTAGCTGCACTTGAGAAGATTACACCGTATTCTACCAATGTATAACCATTCTCTTCCATGTACTTCTGAGCGTTCTTATCGAACTTGAACTCATATCTGAGACCGTTCTTCTTGCCTGTTGAAAGTACACTGATCTGTGTTGCAGAGATAGAGTCATTGTATGTAAAGAGAACGGTAACAGTCATGTTGTCCGCAGGAACTCTTACATCACCAATACTTGTTCCAGCCTTGTATTTATCCAATTTTGCCTTAGCGGGAGTTGTTGTATATACTTCAAATGCAACCTTGAAGTTTTCGTTTGCGCCGCCCACCTTATGTGCACCTGCACCGAATCCGTCAAAGTCCATATCGGTCTTCTTGCCA
>JAFYLR010000054.1 GCA_017550115.1 Clostridia bacterium
ACGACAAAAAACGTTGATATTGTAACAAAAAAAGACAAGTCGGGAATCGACATCTTCATAAAGCCAAATACTAAAGGTGAAAAAATACACATACCGGTAATTATCAGTGAAACGGGACTTAAGGAGCTTGTTTATAATGATTTTCACGTGGGTGAGAATTGCGACGTTACGATAGTTGCGGGGTGTGGCATTCATAATTGCGGTTCAGAGGACTCAAGTCATGACGGCATACATAGCTTTTTCGTTGGCAAAAATTCAAAGCTGACATATGTTGAGAGTCATTACGGTGAGGGTGGTAAGGAAGACGTTCCCGAAAACGGTCAGAATATAATGAACCCCACAACTGTAATAAATCTCTCTGAGGGAAGCACTATGGAGATGGAGACGACTCAGATAAAAGGCGTGGATTCAACGAATCGTGTCACGGTTGCTCGTCTTGAGGCAAATGCGACACTTATAATACACGAAAAGCTGATGACGCACGGCTCTCAGAGTGCAAGAACCGAGTTTACGGTTGACCTTGACGGAGAAAATTCAAGCACGAACGTGGTTTCTCGTTCTGTTGCAAAGGATACGTCGCATCAAATTTTCATTTCCAAGATAAACGGAAACAATAAGTGTGCAGGACATACGGAATGTGATGCTATCATCATGGATAATGCAAGTGTAGCGGCGATACCCGAGATCACGGCAAATAATACCGAGGCAAGTCTTATCCACGAGGCAGCTATCGGAAAAATTGCGGGTGAACAGCTCATAAAGCTTATGACTCTCGGACTTTCTGAGCAAGAAGCTGAAGAACAGATAGTAAACGGATTCTTAAAATAATAAAAAAGACAGAAAGACTGCTGAAATATCAGCGGTCCTTCTGTGTTTATGCAATAAAAGTAAAAGAGGATAAAGCTTTGAAGATAGTATTGTTTGCGTTGAACGGTTCGTATTCGCATACAAATCTTGCGATAAGATGCTTACGTCCCGCGCTTGAGAGAGAGGGATATGAAGTTCTGCTTATTGAGAGTAATTTAAGGGACAGAAAAAATTCCATATTGAATAATCTTTATAAGCAGAAAGCGGATATATATAGCTTTTCTTGTTATATATGGAATATAAAAGAAATGCTAGAGCTTGCCTGTGACTTGCAATCTCTTTTGCCGGATAGTCGTATAATTTTCGGCGGTCCGGAGGCATCATATGACACAGAACGTTTTAGTAATATAGATTATATAGATGCTATTATATGTGGCGAGGGCGAGGAAGCGGTGGCAGAGATTTGCAATAAAATAAGAGATGGCATAAAATTTGAAAAAGTAATTCATAAAAGCGATCGCCTGAAAGCACTGCCCGAAGGGATACTTTACAGAGAAGAAGATTTTGCGGGGCATGGACGAGGTACGATCGTTTATTATGAATCGTCAAGGGGCTGCCCATATTCCTGTGCCTATTGTCTGTCTTCTGCCGAGAGAGGGGTTTGGGCAAAGACGGTAGAGGAGACCTTATCCGATCTTAAGGATTTTGAAAGCCTTGATGCTGATTTTATGATAATCAAATTCGTTGACAGGACTTTTAATTTTGATATAGAACGTGCAAATGCGATATGGCAGGCAATAGCGGGAGAGGAATACACCAAAAAGTATCATTTTGAGATATGTGCGTCTCTTTTGAACGACGAAAGCTTTGAGATTTTCAGCACCATGCCAAAAGGTAAGATACAACTTGAAGTAGGACTTCAAAGTACAAATGCTGATACGCTTTCGGCTGTAGCTCGACATCTTGATGTTTCCAAAACTCTTGAAAACTGCATGAGGATAAAGGAAATGGGGAATATACATTTGCATCTTGATCTGATTGCAGGATTGCCTTATGAAGATTTTTCGAGCTTCAGACGGTCTTTTGACGCAGCATATCGCTGCTGTGACAAGCTTCAGCTCGGATTCCTTAAGCTTTTGCACGGTACTGCAATACGAGAGAGGGTGGAAGACTATGGCTATAAATACACGAAAGAGCCGCCATATACTGTGCTTGAGAGCTGTTGGATATCGTACGACGAGATGAACACTCTTGAGAAAATATCATTTTTACTTGAACGTTATCATGAAAGCGGAAATTTCGATAAATGTCTTGAATTCGTTCTTGAAAAAGAGAAATCACCATTTGATTTTTATTTGGGGTTGAATGATCTTATCGAAAGGAATGACGGCAGGGAAATTCAAAAGATTTCACAAGCCGATGCTTATTCACTTTTGTTTGCATATGCTTCAACAAGACTTTCTGATGTTGAAAAGAATGAATTTTCAACTCTTATGCATGAAGATTTTAAGAGCCGAGAGGTAAGAAAACCTCCGAAACCTATCAGAACAATTTATCAATAAAAGAAAAACGGCAACTGCCAAAGGCAGTTGCCGAAAATATTTAAGAATTGATTAATCGGAAATATAAGGAAGCAATGCAACCTGACGAGCACGCTTGATAGCGGTTGTCAGTTCACGCTGGTGCTTCGCGCAAGTTCCGGAGATTCTTCTGGGAAGAATCTTTCCACGCTCGGAAATGAACTTTCTGAGCTTTGCGGAATCCTTATAATCGATATAAGCAACTTTATCTGCACAGAAAACGCAAACCTTTTTTCTCTTGCGGTTTATACGTGCAGGGCGTTGCTGAACGTCTCTCTCTGCGTTATCCATCTTATGAATCCTCCTGTAAATTTTAATCTACCACATATAAGCGGCGAGCCGTTAGAACGGCAGGTCGTCATCACCCTTGATCTCTTCAAACTTCGGAGCATCAGCACCGGAAGAGAAAGAAGGCTCGCTATAGGAATCGGGCGTATACTGACCTGCGGCAGAATTCTCGCTTCTGGAGTCAACAAAGCTTACCTCATCAGCAACGATATCCATTGAATAGCGCTTGTTACCGTCATTATCTGTCCAAGAGCGATTCTGAAGAGTTCCGACTATAAAGATAGAGGAACCTTTTTTGAAGAACTTGCTGACAAAGTCTGCGGTCGCGCGCCAAGCTGTAACGTTAAAGAAATCAGCCTGCTGCTGTGATGAATCTTTGCTGAAACGGCGATTTACAGCGATCGAAAATCTTGTCATTGAAACGCCGGTTTCGGTTTGTCTGTTTTCAGGGTCAGCGGTTAATCTTCCGCCAAGCATAACTTTATTGAAATTAAAATTAGCCATTTTTACGCCTCCTACGAACAAGTTTTAGGTGATATTACTCTGCATCTGCAGCGGGTTCTGCTTCAGCGGTTGCTTCTTCCTTTACAGCAACTTCAGCTTCCTTTGCTGCCTTTGCGGCAACCTTTTTAGGATCGATCTTAACAACCATAGAACGCATAATGCTTTCGTCGATGTTGAAGATACGCTCAAGTTCTGCGGGGAAATCAGCCTCACTCTTGAAGTTTACAACAACATAGTAGCCTTCCGGAATGTCATCGATCGGGTAAGCGAGTCTGCGTTTGCCCCACTCGTTTACAGTCTCAATAGTACCGTTTTCGGCTACAAGTCCTGTGAACTTGTTCACTGTTGCCTTTACAGCTTCTTCGCCGTTTTCGCAATTAACGATGAACAGTGCTTCATAAGAATTGATTACCTTTTCCATTTTTACACCTCCCTATGGACTTTTGACCGTGAATTAAAGATTTTTCACGGTAAGGAGACAGGATGATATCCTGTATCAACATAAGATTATAACATACCAATATTTATTTGTCAAGCAAAAATTAACATTTCCTATTGAAATTTCACGTAAAATGATGTAAAATCTAATAAAATGTTTTGGGGAGCGAGGAATATGGCAAAAAAGTTTGGCAAAAACAAGCGTAATAAGATTTTTATTGAGATCATTGCAGTGCTTTTGATTTTTTCGGTTTGGCAGATAAATTCATACATTCAAAGCAAAAAATCAGCTATAGTCGAGGGGACTGTAGAAGTACATATAATTGACGTAGGGCAGGGGGACTGCACGCTGATAAAGACCGAGGACGGAAATGTTCTGATAGATGCGGGTACGGGAGATAGTGAAGAAGCGCTTTCGGATTATCTCGAAAAAGAAAATATAGATAGCTTTGAATATTGTATCTTTACTCATCCGCATGAGGATCATATCGGCGGAGCTGATATGATCATAGAAAATTATGACGTTGAAAACGTTATAATGTCTCATGTTGAGGCGACCTCGGCAACTTTTGGAAGGCTTCTCTCGGCACTTGAGAATAGTGATGCCAATATAATCGAAGCCGTTGCGGGAGATGTATATAATGTCGGAGACCTTTCTATAATAGTTCTTGCACCTATTGTCAAGGACTCGTCACGTGATTCAAATAATTCTAGCGTTGTTGTCAGGATCGGTTATGGGGAGATTGGAATGTTGTTCACAGGTGACGCAGAGCATGCCGAGGAAAATGATATACTTAATTCCCCATATTCACTTTATCTTGATTGCGACTTTATAAAAATGGGGCATCACGGATCTTCCACATCAAGCTCCGAGAATTTTATGGATGCAGTATCTCCGTCGCTTGCTTCGATCTCCTGCGGAGCGCTTAACAGCTATGGACATCCGCACAGAGAAACTATAAATTTACTAAACGATATTGGTGTCGAGTATCATCGGACCGATGAAGAAGGCTCTCTTGTTTTTATCTGTGACGGTAAAACGATTAATATTGAAAAATAAACGGAATTGCTGTTTTTTGCAAAGAGCCGTCGTACGAAAAAGCGTACGGCGGCTCTTTGCTTTGTAATTTTTACGTATTCGGCAGAATAGAATTTATCGGGAGCTGATAAAATGAACGCAAAAAAAGAGCAGAGGAGGATTATCCCGAATTTTTTGTTTGATGCTTTGCCGGATACGATAATCCTTGAAATAGAAGAAGCTAGGCGGCTTTGCGGAGGAGCTGATATTGAAGAGATAAGGCTTAGACGCGAGCGATGCTCGGAGTTTGTTTTCTTTGGGACAAGTATTATGGGTAAAAAGATACTCTCGGCAAAGGAAATGGACGAAGTTTTTTATAGGCTTTGCGGAGGTTCTGTCTATGCCTATGCAGATACGATTTGTCAAGGCTATATACGCGCAGAGAACGGAGTGCGTATAGGCATTTGCGGTAGGGCTGTGATAGGTGGTGGGAGAGTAAATGCAGTACACGATATTTCATCAATAAATATCCGTATTCCCTGTGCCTTTTTGCCTGACGTGAAAAACGTTGCAGATATATTTATGGCGTCATACGGGGGTATGCTCGTATTTTCTCCGCCCGGAGTTGGAAAGACAACGCTTCTGCGTTCTCTTTCAAAAGAGCTTTCTGGCAGATGTAAAAGAAAAACGGCACTTATTGATACAAGAAGCGAGCTTTCTGCAGGTCTTGACGGAAAAGATTTAAGACTCGATATTCTTGAGGGGTATCCTCGAGGAATCGGTATAGAAATTGCTGTGCGAACTCTTAATCCCGATGTGATAATATGCGATGAGATAGGCTCAAGCTCCGAGGCAGATGCTTTGCTTTTAGCACAGAGCTGCGGAGTCCCCATTATTGCAAGCGCTCACGGAGAAAGTGCCAAAAGTCTTATAGAGCGAGAGGGAATATCAAGGCTTCACAGAGCCGGAATTTTTCATAATTACATGAAAATAGAGAGAGAACGGAACAGCAGAAATTTTAAGTTTACGGTCACCGAAAGAGATAAAATATCGGACACGGAGGGAAATGATGACGTATAAATTGATAGGAGCTTTGTGTTTGGTATTATCAGGTGTCTGTGCCTCGTTTGCGGTACTGACAAAGGAAAAAGAACATATAAAACAGTTATCGGCATTTGCAGAGTTGCTACAGTACATTTATAAGCAGATAGATAACTTCAATCTACCTCTTCCCAAAATACTCAATTCTGCAGACCGAAAAATCCTTTTGTTGTGCGGAGCGCGGGGGGAGGATTACGAGATAACGCTCGAAAAGCTCTTGAAAAATGATAAGTTATACCTAAATCAAAAAGAGAAGGAGCTTCTCAGAGCTTTTTCTGAGGGGCTTGGCAGATGCTACAGAGACGAGCAGCTCAAGCTCTGCAAATATTATTCCGACGAGCTATCGAGGCTTTGCACTGAGTGCCGTGAAGATTATCCGAAGAAACAGAAGCTGACTTTAACGGTCGTTTTTTGCATAGTTCTCGGAATTATAATACTTATGATATGAAGAAACAGATAAGAAAGGATGCCTAACAGATATGGATGTAAGTATTGTGCTAAAGGTGGCGGGAATGGGAATGTTGGTGGCGGTGGCGGCACAGGTGCTGGGGAAAATCGGACGGGACGAGCAGGCGATGCTGGTAACTATCGCAGGCATAGTGGTGGTACTTCTTATGCTTGTGGGAGAGGTGGGGACGCTGTTTGAGACGGTGCGTTCGGTATTTGGAATTTGAGTGCTTTGAAGATTTGCGGAGCAGCATTCGTTTGTCTTGTTGCTCTGATTGCCGTTCGGAATATGAAAGAGAATTTTGTTCCGCTTCTGCGATTTGCCTCGGGAATAATTTTTTTGGGCATAGTGGTTTTGATGTTGCCTCCGATCATCAGTTTCGGTACTTCCGTAATAGAGAAAAGCAAAGTTTCCGAATACGGAGAAGTAGTATTAAAAGCTCTTGGGATAGCATATCTGACTCATATAACGGCACATATATGCAGGGATTGCGGCGAGAACGGTATCGGAGAGGGGATAGAAACAGCGGGAAAAATAGAACTTTTGATTTTAGCGTTACCTCTTTTCTCCGAAGTCCTTTCCATAGTGGAAGAAATGCTTTCGTGGTGAAAATTTTTATAATATTTTGGGCGATGATAAGGATTTTTTCTTTTTCTGCCGAGGCCACCGATGGGCTTTCTCCGCCATATCTTGATAGCGGTACCGATTACGAAGCTGAATACGATGAGTTTATATCCGGCATACCGGGCGAGATATTACCTTTGCTGCCTGAGGGACTTTTCTCTGACGATGCCGAGGGGCGTATGTCGGCGGCAAAGGAGTTAAGTGATCCAAAGTCTTTCCTTAGGATAATCTTTGACTTTTTTGGTTTTCATATAAAGTATGCTCTCGGTATGTTTGCAAGACTTATATCATACGTGATACTTGCTTCACTTGCACGTGCTATGTTTAAGGGTGTTGAGAGAGGGGCTTTGAGCGAGGCATTTTCATTGTGTATAAGTGCCGCTATTATCGCCGCAGTTATCGGAGAACAGGCGGAAATGATACGAATGGTGTCTATGTTTATCGAGCGGCTTCTCGTTTTTGTAAATTCAATGACACCGCTTATAGGCGTGTTGTATGCGGCGGGAGGAAATATAGGTACGGCTGTGGCAGGAGTGTCTTCTTTCTCTTTGTTTATCGCTATATGCGAAAATCTTTGCGGGATAACTCTTATTCCCGTTGTTGGGGTTTGTTTTGCTTTCTCGGCGGCGGGAGCATTTTCTGCACAGTCAGGACTAGGACAGATATCGGGAGCTTTCAAAAGGATATATACCTATGGCTTAGGTTTTCTTATGTCTGTTATGGCACTTGTGATGGGGGTGCAAAAACACCTTACATCAAAAGCGGACATCCTTGGTTCAAGAGCTGCAAAATATGCGGTTTCTTCATTTATTCCCGTGGTGGGGGCGACGGTCGGAGATTCGCTCAGAACTGTTGCGGCAAGTATTGAATATATAAGAGGTGCGGTTGGTGGTGCGGCAATAGTAATTATTCTTCTGCTTTTGCTTCCGACTCTCATTTCTGTCGCGCTTGCACGATGCTCTGTAAATATTGCCTCAACAGTTGCGAATATGCTCGGCTGTGAAAAGGAGGGAAAATTATTATCCGAGATAGGTAACGTTTATGGGTATATGATAGCGGTATGCTCAATATGCTCGGTGATGTTTATCTATGCACTTACACTTTTTGTGCGATGTAGTGCTGCTGCAAGTTGGTAAAAGGAAGGTTTGAAAATGAAGGAATATCTTTTGTCCGTTATGGCGGTTGCAATATTTGGCAGTGTAAGTTGTGCGGTCTGTCCCGGCGGAGAGGGGAAAAGCTTGAGGACGTCTGTTACACTTATTACCTCTCTTTTGATGATATTGTCGGTAGTAAAACCGATAATCTTGTTTGTAAATTCGGGCGAAAAATACAATGCTGAAAGCATCATCGAGGACATTACAATGCATGAAGATTCAAAATATGATGCAGTATGGCGTAAAACTCTTGCGGCAAGTACCACAGAAGCTTATAACGGTTATATTTCAGAGCTTATTTGCGAAAAGTTTGATATTAACTTGAATAACTTCTCGGTTGAAACTAAATTTGAGTCTGATAAAGATACTATAAGACCGGAGCTGGTGACAATAAAACTTTTTGGCATGGGACTTTTCAAAAATCCGAGAGCAATCGCGAGTGAAATAGAGGCGATACTTGATTGCGAGTGTGTTGTAAGCGAGGAATGGGGGTGAGATGTTGGCGAATAAACAGATATTTGAAAAACTCGCAAAGCCGATAGAAAAAGGAGCTTGGAAATGGCTTTTGTTTGCCGTTTTTGCAGTGCTTGGGATAATCATGATGCTTGGAGGGGGTGAAAGTAAAGAACAAACGCAAATTTCCGACAGCACGACGGATTTTGAAAGAACAGTTGAACGTATAGAGGAGAAAATAAAGGCACTATGTGAGAGGGTTGAGGGGGCAGGGAGCACGTCTGTGGTAGTAACGCTCGGCTCTCCCGAAGAGCCTATAGTTTCTGCCGGTAATTTTGATGAAAATGCGTATTTATCCGAGATATGCGGAATAGGTATAGTCTGTGAAGGCGGAAGTGATCCGGAGGTGGTACATAAGCTCTTAAATTTGGTTTCTGCCGCATGTAACGTACAAACTAACAGAATTTATATTGTTGGGGCACAAAAATAGTCTTTATACTGTCATAAAAAAGGACGCAAGTCCATATGCTTTATTGAATAAAAACCAAGTAAATGAGAGGAGAATTTTATGAAACAAAGACTTAAAGAAGTATGGGAGAAAAGTAAGAGATTTTTCTTGAAGGCGGGGAAGCGAAATGCAGTCATTGGATGTGCTGTTGTGCTTATAGCTACAGCAATATTGCTGAACTGGGCACTTTTGGGCGGAAATGAGGATCGTACGGGATTTGACTATTCCGCAGCGGTTGGAATGTCGAGCACAAACAAGGGTGAAAGTGATGATGTACTTAGCTCTGCTGACGGCAATTCCAATTCTGACAGTTATTTTGCAACGTCACAGGTGAACCGTCAACGAGCAAGAGACGAAGCTATGGAGGTTCTCCAAAGCGTTGTTGACAATGTTTCAGCTGATGCCGAGGCAAAGGAACGAGCACTTGAGGAGATAGGTCAGATTGCGGCAGATATGGAGAGCGAATCAAACATAGAGACTTTGGTTGTATCCAAAGGATTTGAGAAGTGCGTGGCGGTTGTAAGCGGTGGAACGGTCAGCATTATAGTAAAGAGCGAAGAGCTTCTTGACACCCAAATATCGCAGATAAATGAGATAGTTTATGAGCAAACCGGAATTCTACCGGAGAACATAAAGATAATAAACAAGACATAAAGGTAATAAATAAAATGAGCCGTTGATAGTAGAGTTTTACGCTATCCGACGGCTCTTTTTTGCTTGAAAATTTTGAATAAAATCGAAAAGTTTTGTTAGTTTTTTTGATAAAATAGACATAATTGTAATACTCTTTTTCTTGACAAGAAGGGAAAAATATTATATAATATATCTTGCTGTTTTAGGGATACTGTATGGGGGCGCA
>JAFYLR010000005.1 GCA_017550115.1 Clostridia bacterium
AGTATTTGAAAAGTGAAGAACGAGATGCCTATAGGCAATATGAGCGATAATGCACCCATATGCGTACCGAAAACTCTGTTAATATTCAGTATTATAAAATTAGTGTATTTGAAGTAAATAAGAAGTCCGATATTTTCAGCAATAGATAGGAGCAAACAGATAATTTTTACGTATTTTTTCTGCTCTTTTCGCATTATGATACGCACAAGAAGATAATTAAAAAGGACAGAACCCAAGAATACAGCAAAAAAGTCAAGCTGACCTATCGCATAAAAAACAAGCGAGACAATAACGAGCCAAGCCTTAAGCAACTGCGGCTTTTTTGCCGCGCGCAGAAGACAAAATACTGCGAAAGCAATAGGAAAAAAGCAAAAAATAAAGCTATATGATGAAAAGATCATTATTTTTGTTTCCTTAAAAGTAATAGTTATATATAATTTTATCATAAAATGTCACATATTGCAATAGCGTAAAATGATTTATATTTTTCCAAAATCCATCAATTGCTACATAAAATCCTAATATTTCTTGCGTTTTTGCTGTTAAAAGAAAGGTTTTTGGCAAAAAATAAGAAAAATCTCTTGCTAAAAATAATGTTCTGTGGTACAATTCTATAGATGTGCTATCAGCACAACGCATTTTAGAGTAAAGGATAGTTTGCTAAATGCAAACAAAATATTAAATGGCTTCATTATTTTTACCTGACTATATGTTCGATCGATTCAGCGATATAACACCCGAATTTTTACAATCTATCGGTATTCGCTCAGTGTTTGTGGATATAGACAATACTCTTGCACCGTATGAAGCACCCGATCCGAATCAGAAAGTTATCAAATGGTTTGAAGACCTCAAAAACGCAGGTATAACCGCAATTCTTATGTCGAACAACGATGCCGCAAGAGTTCACCGTTTTAACAAGAGTTTGCGTTTGCCGGCATATTATGACTGCAAAAAGCCTTCTATCAAGAGTTACGTTAACGCACTCTCAAGGCTTGGGCTTGACCGTGCAGACTCCTGTGTTATAGGAGACCAGATATTCACAGATGTTCTGGTCGGCAAACGTCTCGGTCTGCGTGCAATATTAGTTCCGCCAATCCGAGATCAGAAAACTATGTTTTTCAGAATAAAGCGTTTTTTTGAAAAACCTTTTATTTTGTATTTCAAACGTCAACAGGTCAAAAAACAGTTTCTTCAATAATGATCAAGGAGGATCAGCTCATGTCCAAAGCTAAATTCGGTCCGGCGGGAAACAGCGAAAGCTTTTATGCCGCAGGACATAAATCCACAATGGAAGCTTTCGGTTGGCTTGCCGAAATGGGACTTGACGCATATGAATATCAGGCAGGAAACGGTCTTCGTACCTCAGAGACTACTCTTGCCGCTCTCGGTAAGAAAGCAAAAGAACATAATATCCTTATGTCCCTTCATACTCCTTACTTCATATCCCTTTCGGGTATAGAAGAAGAAAAACGTCTCAAAAGTATAGACTATATAAAAGATAGCGTGCGTGCCGCAGAGCTTCTCGGTGCCGATACGATAGTAATCCATAGCGGAAGTGCCGCAAAGATATCTCGAGAAGAAGCGATGATGCTTGCACGCGATACACTTGAGCGAGTTGCTGTCGCCACAGAAGGCACGTCTGTGAAGCTTGGACTTGAAACAATGGGGAAAAAGAATCAGCTCGGCACTCTTGATGAGGTCATAGAGCTTTGCAAGACAGCCCCTTGTTTTGTGCCCGTAGTCGATTTCGGACACCTTAATGCAAGAGAATGCGGCGGGATATTCCCCGATGCTGATTCGTATATGAAAGTTTTTGAAAAGATTGGAGAGGCTCTCGGAGACAATATTGCAAAAAATCTTCACTGCCATTTCTCAAAAATAGAATATACCGGTGCAGGAGAGAAAAAGCATCTAACCTTCTCCGACACCGAGTTTGGCCCTGATTTTGACGGTCTTGCCGAAGCTATCGTGAAAAACGACCTTGCTCCAAGAATCATCTGCGAGTCCGCAGGAACTATGGCCGAAGATGCCCTGGCTATGAAACTGAAATGTCTTGAAAAGGAGAGCTGATTAAAATGACAAGAAAAGACAGATTGCTAAAAGCAATGAACGCCGCCATTGACGGCATTCTTGTAACAAGCGAACTCAATCAATATTATCTGACAGGTTTTAATTATACCGACGGATACGTTCTTATAACTCGTGGAAAATCATATCTCATAACCGATTTCCGTTACGTAGAGGCTGCTTTAGCACAGGCGGGAAAAGAGTTTGAGGTTGTTATGCCTGAGAACAGCATGCTCCTTGAAATCAAGAATCTACTTGCCGAAAATGGTGTAAAGAAGCTATATTTTGAGGATAATACACTCTCATATTCATCTTATCTTAAGTTTTCCGAGCTCTTTGAGGGCGTTGAGCTTGTTCATGGCGGCTCTGCTATAATAGAAAATCAGAGAGAATTCAAAACGGCAGACGAGCTTGAGATAATAGCAAAAGCACAGGCAATAACAGATGCGGCTTTTGAGCATATTATAAAATTTATAAAGCCTGAAATGACAGAGCTTGAGGTTGCTCTTGAGCTTGAATTTTTCATGCGTAGTAAGGGTGCACAATCGGTAGCTTTTGATACTATTGCAGTTTCAGGTGCCGCTTCTTCCCTTCCTCACGGAACACCGCAGGCAAGAAAGCTTGAGCGTGGGTTCTTCACGATGGATTACGGAGCAAGACTCGACGGATACTGCTCTGATATGACTCGCACGGTAGTGCTGGGAAAAGCCGACGATGAGATGAAGAAGCTTTACAATACCGTTCTCGAGGCACAAAAAGCAGGCATCGAAATGATAAAGCTCGGAGAGAGCTGTATGGCTGTCGATAAAGCGGCACGTGACATTATAGAGAACGCCGGATATCACGGCTGTTTCGGACACGGACTTGGTCACGGCGTCGGAATGTTCATTCACGAAGCCCCCAGACTGTCTCCCAAGGTATCCCCTGACAAGAAGCTTGAAGCAGGACACGTTGTAACCTGTGAGCCGGGAATTTATCTGCTCGGAAAATACGGTTGCCGTATTGAAGATATGTTGGCTGTAACCGAGAACGGAACCATAAACTTTACAAAGAGTCCAAAAGAACTTATAGAACTATTTTAAGACAAAAATCGGAGTGCAGTTCAAACTGCACTCCGATTTTTGTTTTATAAAATTATATTTTAGAAAAGTCCGGAAATCTTACCGTTTTCATCAACGTCGATCTTCTCGGCGGCAGGAACCTTGGGAAGTCCCGGCATCGTCATAATATCGCCCGTGAGAGCAACGATAAATCCTGCACCCGCCGAAACTTTTACGTTTCTAACGGTTACAGTAAAGCCTTCGGGAGCGCCGAGCTTTGTCGCATCGTCCGAGAAGGAGTACTGTGTTTTTGCCATACAAACTGGAATTTTATCAAAGCCAAGTGACGTCAATCTGTCAATCTCTTTCTTTGCGGCAGGTGCAAACGTAACGCCAACACCTCCGTAAACACGGCAAACTATATTTTCTATCTTCTTCTCAATTGTCTCGTCCAGCTCATAGCTAAACGAGAAATCATTCTCTTCCTCGCAAAGTCTTACGACCTCTTCAGCCAAAGCCATACCACCCTTACCACCGTCAGCCCAGACGGTTGAAAGTACCACGTTAACACCAAGCTCTTTACATTTCTCTATAACGAGCTCGATCTCGGCATCTGTATCCGTCGGGAAACGGTTTACGGCAACAACACAAGGAAGCTTGTAAACGTTCTTAATATTTGAAACGTGGCGGAGAAGATTGGGAATACCCGCCTCAAGAGCTACAAGATTTTCGTTGCCAAGCTCTGTCTTGGAAGCTCCGCCATGCATTTTAAGTGCTCTTACAGTCGCAACCATAACAACGGCACTTGGGTTAAGACCCGCATAACGACACTTAATATCAAGGAACTTTTCAGCTCCGAGATCCGCTCCGAATCCTGCCTCGGTAACTGCGTAATCACCGAGCTTCATAGCCATTTTCGTAGCAATAACGGAATTACAGCCGTGAGCGATGTTCGCAAATGGACCGCCGTGAACAAAAGCAGGTGTACCCTCCAAGGTTTGAACAAGGTTAGGCTTGAGTGCATCCTTAAGAAGTGCTGTCATAGCACCAACCGCCTTTAGATCACCTGCGGTTACAGGCTTTTCATCATAAGTGTAAGCAACAACTATCCTCGAAAGGCGCTCTTTGAGGTCGCTCAAAGAACTTGCAAGGCAAAATACTGCCATAATTTCAGAAGCGACCGTAATATCGTAACCGTCCTCACGCGGAACACCGTTTACTCTGCCACCAAGACCGTCCGTAACGAATCTCAGCTGGCGGTCGTTCATATCAACGCATCTCTTCCATGTGATCCTGCGAGGATCGATATTAAGAGCGTTGCCTTGGTAGATATGATTGTCAAGCATTGCTGCAAGAAGATTGTTTGCAGCGCCGATAGCATGGAAATCACCTGTAAAATGAAGATTGATGTCCTCCATAGGAACGACCTGAGCATATCCGCCGCCTGCAGCACCACCCTTGACACCGAAAACAGGGCCGAGAGAGGGTTCTCTGAGTGCTACCATAACGTTTTTGCCTATTTTTTTAAGGCCGTCTGCAAGACCGATAGTCGTTGTGGTCTTACCCTCGCCCGCAGGAGTAGGAGTTATTGCGGTAACGAGAATCAGTTTGCCTTCGCCTCGCTTACTCTCGTCAAGAAGTGAAAAATCGACCTTTGCCTTATATTTGCCATATTGCTCGATATATTTATCGTCAATCCCCGCAAGTTCTGCAATTTCTGTGATCTTTTTCATTTCAGTAGCCTGAGCTATTTCAATGTCAGATAAGTATGCCATAACATTTCTCCTTATTATTTGAAGTATTTAACAGCTGATTCGAACATCTTCATATCAAATTCACCGAGAACATTCTTGTAAAGTCCGTTTCCTATACGTTCGCTATGTCCCATCTTACCAAATACTCTGCCGTCAGGAGATGTGATACCCTCGATAGCGAATGCGGAATTGTTGGGGTTATAGCGAATATCGCTTGTTGCGTTTCCGTCAAGATCAACATATTGAGTTGCGATCTGACCATTTGCCGCAAGTGATTTTATAATCTCGTCAGAAGCCAAGAAACGTCCTTCTCCGTGAGATATCGGAACTGTGTAAATATCACCAACGTTTGTCGCGCTAAGCCAAGGAGACTTGTTCGACGCGATTCTTGTTCTGACAAGCTTTGATTGGTGACGTGCGATAGTGTTAAATGTCAAAGTGGGGCAGTTTTCGTCTGTATCGATTATCTTACCGTAAGGAACAAGACCGAGCTTAATCAAAGCCTGGAAGCCGTTACAGATACCGCACATAAGTCCATCTCTTCTATCAAGAAGCTCGTGTACTTGCTCCTTGACTGCCTCTCCTCTGAAGAACGCCATAATGAACTTACCTGAACCATCAGGCTCGTCACCGCCCGAGAATCCACCCGGCACAAATACCATCTGTGCCGTTTTGAGTTCTTTTGCAAAGCTTTCAACGCTTCTCTGGATTCCGTCCTGAGTAAGATTATTGATAACGAATATCTTGGCCTCAGCACCTGCGTCACGCATTACCTTCGCCGAATCAAATTCGCAGTTTGTGCCGGGGAATACGGGGATAAGAACCTTCGGTTTTGCAGTCTTGACTGCGGGAGCGGCTCTATTTTCTGCCATGAACGAGAAGTTTTCATACTTCTTCAATTCTCCGCCCTCAAGCGTCGGGAATACGTCCTCAAGCTTACCTTCATAAAGCTTATCAAGGCAACACATACAAGCTTCGCTATCGCCATACGTGAGTTTACCGTCGTCTGTGAATTTACCGACTACCTTGCCATCCACGTCATCTGCAACCTCAAGAACAAAAGAACCGTAATTATATCCAAAAATATCGTCAAGATTCATAGATTTATCATAAGCAAATCCGAGTCCGTTACCAATACACATCTTGTAGATAGCCTCAGCAACTCCGCCATACGTAGGAGTATAAGCCGCATACACCTTTCCTGAACGCATAAGAGCCGTGACCTTATCAAAGAGAGCAATAAGAGACTCTGCCTTCGGGAGATTATCCTCTCCATACTCGGGAGTAAGAAGAATAGCCTTGTGTCCGGCCGCCTTTGCGTCGTTGGTGATAACCTCGTCACACTTACCTGTTGTAACGGCGAAGGAAACGAGTGTCGGAGGAACGTCAAGCTTCTCAAACGAGCCACTCATAGAGTCCTTACCGCCGATAGCCGCAATTCCAAGCTCTACCTGTGCTCTGAAAGCACCAAGAAGTGCCGCAAAGGGTTTGCCCCAACGCTTACCGTCTTTCGTAGGCTTTTCAAAATACTCCTGGAAAGTCAGATATACGTCCTCATAAGATGCTCCGCTTGCAATAAGCTTTGCCGCACTCTCAACAACGGCAAGATATGCACCGTGGTAGGGAGATTTTTCGGAAATATAGGGGTTATAGCCCCAGGACATATAAGAGCAGGTGTCTGTGTGCTTTTCCTCAACGGAAACCTTGTGTACCATTGCCTGAATAGGAGTTTTCTGGTGCTTTCCGCCAAAAGGCATAAGCACAGTTCCCGCACCGATAGTCGAGTCGAATCTTTCGCTCAGTCCTCTCTTCGAGCAGACGTTAAGATCGCCTGCGAGAGCCTTATATCCCTCTGCAAAATCAGTCACAGGAGCTTTTCCATAATTACAATCAGCCGCCGCAGGAGTGATGTCAATATGCTTCTCTGCGCCGTTAGAATTCAAGAACTCACGGGAGATATCGATTATAGTCTTGCCATTCCAGTGAACTCTGAGTCGAGGTTCCTCTGTCACTCTCGCAACAACAGTTGCCTCAAGGTTCTCGCTCTCGGCAAGAGTCATAAATCTTTCGATATTTTCCTTTTCGATAACGACCGCCATTCTCTCCTGAGACTCAGAGATAGCAAGTTCTGTGCCGTCAAGACCTTCATACTTCTTGGGAACTTTATTGAGGTCAATATCAAGACCGTCTGCAAGCTCACCGATAGCAACGGACACACCGCCCGCACCAAAGTCGTTACATCTCTTTATCATTCTACAAGCCTCTGCGTTTCTGAAAAGACGCTGAAGCTTTCTTTCCTCCGGAGCATTACCCTTCTGAACCTCTGCACCGCAAGTCTCAACCGAGTGAGAGTCGTGAGCCTTGGAAGAGCCTGTTGCTCCGCCGACACCATCGCGTCCTGTGCGTCCGCCAAGAAGGATAACAACGTCTCCGTCCTCGGGACATTCACGTCTTACATTCGCCGCGGGAGCCGCCGCAATAACGGCACCGATCTCCATTCTCTTTGCCGCATATCCTGGGTGATAAAGCTCGTCAACAATACCTGTTGCAAGACCGATCTGGTTACCGTAAGAGGAATACCCTGCCGCCGCTGTCTGGACTATCTTTCTCTGTGGAAGCTTACCGGGAATAGTATCCGAAACCGGAACTGTAGGATCAGCTGCACCCGTTACACGCATCGCTGCATAAACATAGCTTCTTCCCGAAAGCGGATCACGTATAGCACCGCCAATACAGGTAGCCGCACCGCCAAATGGCTCTATCTCTGTCGGGTGGTTGTGTGTCTCGTTCTTGAAAAGAAGTAGCCAATCCTCATCCACGCCGTCAACCGTTACCGTCATCTTGACAGTACAAGCGTTGATTTCTTCGCTCTCGTCGAGCTTTTTAAGCTGTCCTGTTGCCTTAAGATACTTACCTGCAAGAGTACCGATGTCCATAAGATTCTGCGGTTTCGTTCTGCCAAGCTTTTCTCTTGTGGCAAGGTATTCTTTATATGTTTTTTCGAGAAGCTCATCCTCGAATTTAACGCTGTCAATAGTTGTAAGGAAGGTTGTATGACGGCAGTGGTCAGACCAGTACGTATCTATCATACGGATCTCTGTTATAGTAGGCTCTCTGCCCTCGCTCTTAAAATACTGCTGACAGAAAGTGATATCTGAGGCGTCCATTGCAAGACCGTATTTTTTAACAAAAACAGCAAGACCTGTTGTATCAAGGCTGCAAAATCCCTCAAGAACCTCTACTGTTGTAGGTATATCATATTTTACCTCAAGAGTTTCAGGCTTTTCAAGCACCGCTTCTCTTGCCTCAACGGGATTGATGACGTATTTCTTTATCTGGGCAATATCGCTCTCGGAAAGATTTCCTTCGAGAACATACACCTTTGCCGTACGGATTGTCGGTCTATCGCCGCAAGAAAGAATCTGTATGCACTGTGCCGCTGAATCTGCTCTCTGGTCGAACTGTCCGGGCAGATATTCAACAGCGAAAACTTTGCCGCCTCTCGCATCAAGCTCGGTCGAAGCAATATCAAGCTGAGGCTCCGAGAAAACAGAACGTACCGCTTCCTCAAAAAGCTTTTCACTTATATTTTCCGCATCATAACGATTGAGAATACGAACTCCCTCAAGTGCATTTATTCCAAGAAGTCCTTTGAGCTCGGCATAAAGAGCCTTCGCCTCATTTTCAAGGCCTTTTTTCTTTTCAACATATATTCTATAAACCATTCTCAATCCTCCTTCAATGCCGCAAGAGCTTTCGCTCCGATGTCACGGCGGTAAAACGCTCCCTCAAAGCTGATTTTCTCAGTCTTCTCGTACGCTTTTCTTATAGCCTCGGAAAGAGTGTCTGCCGTCGCTGTAACGCCGAGAACTCTGCCTCCACTTGTAACAGTCTTGCCGTCCTTGATCGCTGCTCCCGCAACGTAAACGCTCTCGGATACCTCACTCGGAATATTTATCTCAAAGCCCTTTTCGTATGCCGAGGGGTAGCCCTTTGATGCCATAATAACACAACAAGCACTGCCGTCCTTGAATTTAACCTCAGTTTCACTGAGCTTTTCATTCGTAACTGCCTGCATAACAGTCAAAAGATCACTTTCAAGCAAAGGAAGTACCACCTGCGTCTCAGGATCTCCAAAACGACAGTTGTATTCTATCACCTTAGGACCCTTTTCGGTGAGCATTAGTCCGAAATAAAGACAGCCCTTAAATGTCCTTCCCTCAGACTTCATCGCATTCACTGTCGGCAAAAATATCTTTTCCATACATTCAGCCGCAATTTCATCTGTATAATAGGGGTTGGGCGCAACAGTACCCATACCGCCCGTATTAAGTCCTGTATCTCCATCTCCGGCTCTCTTGTGGTCCATCGAAGAGATCATCGGAACAACAGATTTTCCATCAGTAAACGAAAGAACCGAAACCTCAGGACCTGTTAAAAATTCCTCAATAACGATTCTATCTCCGCTTTTACCGAAAACCTTGTCCTGCATCATCGATCGCACAGCATCAAGAGCTTCTTCTCTTGTGCCTGCAATAATAACGCCTTTTCCGAGAGCAAGTCCGTCAGCCTTGATTACAGTTGGTATCGGTGCACTCTCGAGATATTTAAGAGCCGCATCCATATCCTCAAAAACCTTATATTCCGCCGTAGGAATACCGTATTTTTTCATAAGTTGCTTCGAGAACACCTTACTTCCCTCAATTATAGCCGCATTCGCATTCGGACCAAAACAAGGAACACCTTTTGCCTCAAGGGCATCTACAGCACCAAGCACCAACGGATCATCAGGAGCTACTATCGCATAATCTATACCCTTTTCAAGAGCAAAATTCACAATACCGTCAATGTCCTTTGCATCAACGGGAACGCAAACAGCATCCGCTGCAATTCCTCCGTTTCCGGGAAGAGCGTATATCTCGCTTACTGCCTTATTTTCCTTAATTTTTTTGACAATGGCATGTTCTCTGCCACCACCGCCAACTACCATTATTTTCATCGTAATAAATCTTTCTCCTAGTCAAATTAGTGAGAGGTCGAAATGTCGCTTTTTAGAAAAAAGCTCCGCAAAATTCATCTATCCCCGGAATAGAAAAGTTTGGTCAAGCTTTGGGGAGCTTGCGGGGGTAAGGGGCAGCGCCCCTCTTTTTCTTAGTGGTGGAAGAGTCTCATTCCTGTGAACGCCATCGTCATGCCGTACTTATCGGCACACTCAATAACAACATCGTCTCTTATCGAGCCGCCGGGCTCTGCTATGTACTTAACACCGCTCTTCTTTGCTCTCTCAATATTATCATCAAACGGGAAGAAAGCATCGGAACCGAGTGCAACGCCGTCCATAGAAGCAAGGAAAGCCTTCGCTTCCTCGTCTGTAAGCGGCTCAGGTTGGCTCGTAAAGTATTTCTGCCAGTTGCCGTCAGCACAAACGTCCTCTTCGTTCTTGTTTATATATCCATCTATAACGTTATCTCTGTCGGGGCGTCCGATTCCGTCCTTGAAAGGAAGTCCCAGCACCTTATCGTGCTGACGCAAGAACCATGTGTCTGCCTTAGTACCTGCAAGACGTGTGCAGTGTATTCTTGACTGCTGACCTGCACCAACGCCGATTGCCTGTCCATCGTATGCATAGCAAACGGAGTTAGACTGTGTGTATTTAAGAGTGATGAGTGAGATTATAAGGTCACGTATAGCACTCTCGGAGAAATTCTTGTTCTTTGTTACAACGTTTGAAAGAAGTTCACGGTCGATCTTGAAATTGTTTCGTCCCTGCTCGAAAGTAATTCCGAAGACGTGCTTATGCTCTATCTCTGCAGGAACGTAATTCGGATCGATCTTAACTATATTGTAATTGCCATTTCTCTTTGTCTTAAGAATCTCAAGCGCCTCGGGTTCATATCCGGGAGCGATAACTCCGTCGGAAACCTCACGCTTGATCATCTTTGCCGTAGTCACGTCGCAAACGTCAGAAAGAGCAACCCAGTCACCAAAGGAACACATTCTGTCAGTTCCTCTTGCTCTTGCGTATGCACAAGCGAGGGGAGACTCATCAAGTCCCTCAATATCATCAACAAAACAAGCTTTTTTCAGCTTTTCGGGCAACGGAATGCCCACAGCTGCTGAGGTGGGACTAACGTGCTTAAAGGAAGTAACTGCGGGAAGACCAAGCGCCTCTTTGAGTTCCTTTACGAGCTGCCAAGAGTTAAAAGCATCAAGGAAGTTAATATAGCCGGGTCTGCCGGAAAGAATTTCTATCGGAAGCTCTTTGCCACCGTCCATAAATATTTTAGCGGGTTTCTGATTGGGGTTACAACCGTATTTAAGTTCAAACTCTTTCATTTTCGTCACCTCATACATTTTTATTTACTATTCTTGTTTCGCTCTCGCCACTTTCGATATCTATATATCTTACGAAAAGCGAGACCTTATTATCTTCATTAAGATTCGTCCAGATAAGATCTGTCAGAGAATCTATATCAACATCGGGAAGCTCCAGAGTCTTCGGCTCACCCTCAAAGGAAGGAAGCGGGTCTCCGTCGCAATTATACGTGTGGATAAACTTTGCTCTGCCAGCGAGTGGATTAGTATAAGCATATGTAAATCTCTCGCAGGAGCTGTCATCTCCTTCGGCACTCTTGAGTATCGACATAGCAAAGTTCATTCCTCCGTTTTCGCGGTGTATGATACCTGAAATACGGGGAGTGAAATTAGGCTTATCGTCCTCAAACTCTCGTGTACGCAGAGCCTGCTCAAAGGTCATCTGCTTATCCATGAGATCATAGATAGTATCTGTCTGGTCACCGTTTGTGACAATCGTTTTATTACCCAAAACTCTTATGGGGTAATATATTATAAGATGGGGATCTACCATCTTAGATTCGTCAAAAGCCTTAGTACGCATAGCGTCGCCCTCCGCAACAAAAACACGGTTGCGGCTGTTTACGCTTCTTCCCATAATGAAATATGCAGTAACAGCTTTCTTTCCGTCTGCACTCTTGCCTATAATAATTCCTCTGCCATGATATGCAAGAGAATTCAGTTCATTTGCTATAGTAGATACTTTCATTTCAGTTACCTCTCCTTTATTATATCAGCACACACCTTTTCAAGTGCACGCGGAAGAATGATCCATTCGCAATTTTCCATAACGTATTTCTGTAATGTCTCGGGAGTGTCATTTTCCCTTATCTCGACGGCCTTCTGCATAATTATCTCGCCGCCATCGGGAATCTCATTGACAAAATGCACCGTAGCCCCCGTAACCTTAACTCCGTATGAAAGTGCAGCCTCGTGGACACAAAGTCCATAAAAGCCCTCTCCACAAAAAGCGGGAATAAGCGAAGGATGAACGTTTATTATTTTTTTCGGATATTTAGAAGTAAAACGCTCGGAAAGAATGACCATAAATCCCGCAAGAACGATAAAATCTATGTCGTTTTCGTCGATGAGCTTCATTATCCTATCTTCAAATTCTTCTTTTGAAGCACAATCACTCTTTAGCACCACAGCGGTGTCAATTCCCGCGTTTTTCGCCCTCTCGAGGGCGTAAGCATCGCTCTTGTTCGAGATTACAAGAGATATCTTGCCGCTTTTTATTATTCCACTCTTCTCAGCATCGATAAGTGCCTGAAGATTTGTGCCTCCGCCCGAAACGAGCACGGCAACCTTTGCTTTTTCTTTAAGCATCGCTCTTTCTCCTTCCTATCATGCAAAGAAGAGGTATAAGCATTCCGCCAACTGCATTTCCGATTATAACAAGCCAAAGATATCCAAAGGCTTGAAGCGAAACGATGTCTGATGCCGCAAAATAAAACATATTTGCGATAGAGTGCTCAAACCCACTCAGAATAAACACAGGAACGCAGAAGAAAATACCGCTTATACTCTTATTTTCTCTATATATGGCTACTGCAAGATACATAAGTATGCCACAAAAAACAGCTCTTATGAAGGTCTGTGGAATTTCCTGCGTAAGCTTCGATTCACATATGGCTGTTGCAACCTCAGATATTCCTGAAATTGCATATTTTGCAGCAAAACCGCCACCGATAGTTCCTATGGCATTACCGAAAAGGCCAAGCAAAAGTACCGAAAAAGCATCTTTTGTGTGATTTTCGGGAATAAATCCAACCTTTCCCGTAAACAGAGAATATCCTCTCATACAAATGCAAAGAAGTGCTACCGAAAACATAACAGCTCCAACCGTTTTACTCTCGGAATAACACGAAAGAAAGACACAACCGCCTATGGTGATCATTATTCCTGCCAAAATTCCATCGACCGTCTTTTTCAGCATATCGTTATTTTATCGTCACTCTTGACGATCTCTCCTATAACATAAGGATCTTCGCCCACATCGCGAAGTACAGAAATCGCCGTATCAAGCTCATCCTTAGAAACTACGATACTCATACCAACACCCATATTGAAGGTGTTGAACATATCTCTCTCGCTGATGTCACCCGTTTTTGCGATAAGCTCGAAAATAGGAAGAACCTTTACTGCGGCGCGGTCTATCTTTGCACCAAGTCCGTCGGGAATACTTCTCGGAATATTCTCATAGAAGCCACCGCCCGTGATATGCGAGATGCCCTTAACGTTCACCTGTTCAAGAAGTGCAAGAACACTCTTAACATAAATACGAGTAGGAGTGAGAAGCGTTTCAGCTATACTCTTCCCACCCAAGTCCTCACAAGGAACATAAAGCGAATCGGGATTTTTATCTATATTAAAAACCTTACGAACAAGCGAAAATCCGTTTGAATGAATTCCACTTGAGGGCAGAGCTATAACAACGTCTCCCGCCGCCATTTTAGTGTTATCAAGAATCTTCTTTTTATCTACGATTCCAACAGCAAATCCTGCCAAGTCATATTCCTCTGTGGGCATCATACCTGGATGCTCCGCCGTCTCGCCACCGATAAGTGCCGCGCCCGACTGAACACAGCCCTCAGCAACACCGCCGACTATCTCTGCTATCTTTTCAGGAATATTTTTTCCGCAAGCGATATAGTCAAGGAAAAAGAGAGGTCTTGCACCGCAGCATATGATATCGTTTACACACATTGCAACCGCATCTATTCCTATAGTGTCATGCTTATCCATAAGAATAGCCATCTTGACCTTAGTTCCGCATCCGTCAGTACCCGAAACAAGGACCGGCTCCTCTATGCCCGCCATAGGAAGTCCGAAGCAACCGCCGAAGCCTCCAACGTCATCAAGACAACCTTCGTTCTTTGTACGTGATATATGCTTTTTCATAAGCTCAACAGCCTTATATCCGGCGGTTATATCAACGCCTGCCGCTGCATAGCTTTCAGAAAACGACTTTGTATCCATAATATTCTCCTCAGTTAATCTTTATCGTAATACTTTATTCCTTACCGTCCCAGCAGTAAGTGCAGAGTTTGCATCGGTCAACACCGATAGCCTTTATAACACCATCAAGCGATTGGAAATCAAGCGAGTCAAAATTCAGCTTTTTGCATATTGCCGCGCGAAGCTTCTTTCCTCTCTCTGTCGAGCCGTCGCTGTATTCTTCAAGGTGAGAAAGTCCCTCCTCGCCCTCAAGCTCGTCTATCGTCTTTCTTGCGATAAGCTCCATGTCACCCGTAGCTCTTGAAAAATTCAAATATTTGCAACTGAACATAATAGGAGGACAAGCGGAACGCATATGTACACTGTTAGCTCCGTTTTCGTAAAGAAAATCTACGGTTTCCTTAAGTTGCGTTCCTCTGACAATAGAGTCATCTACAAAAAGAAGATTTTTATCTTGTATAAGATCATGCACCGGCACCATCTTCATTTTTGCAACCTTATTTCTCTCCTTTTGGTTTGTCGGCGTAAAGCTTCTGGGCCAAGTAGGCGTATATTTTATGAAAGGTCTTGCAAAGGCAACTCCGCTTTCATTTGAATACCCTATTGCATGAGGCGTTCCCGAATCAGGAATACCGCAAACACAGTCAAGGTCAGAGGGGAAAGTTCCGTTCTTCTTATCGTTCTCCGCCATTATGCGTCCGTTTCTGTAACGCATAGTTTCAACGTTCGAACCCTCGTAGGTCGAGGTCGGATAACCGTAATAAGACCAAAGGAAAGCACACATCTTCATTTTATCGCCGGGAGCAGCAAGCTGTGTTATTGAGTCAGCGGTTATTTTAACTATCTCGCCCGGGCCAAGCTCTCTCTCGTCTTCAAATCCGAGCTTTTTATAAGCAAACGACTCGAAGGTAACACAATATCCGTCCTCGTTTTTTCCAATGAGAACAGGTGTTCTTCCAAGCTTGTCTCTTGCGGCGATGATCGAACCGCCGTCGCAAAGTATCAATAACGATGCCGAACCATCAATGCTATCCTGAGCATATTTTATGCCCTCTGCAAAGCTATCTTTTTGATTTATAAGAGTTGCAACAAGCTCCGTGCAGTTTACGTTTCCGCCCGTCATCGCATCAAAATGCACACCTGCGTCTGAAAGACACCTATCTATAAGCTCTGATGCGTTGTTTACCGCGCCTATAACGCATATAGCATACGTACCGAGCTTTGAACGTATGAGCAAAGGCTGCGGATCGTAATCACTTATGCACCCTATTGCACTGTTGCCGCTCATTTCGTCAAAAATGTTTTCAAACTTTGTTCTGAACGGTGAGTTTTGTATATTGTGGATGCTTCTCTGGAGTCCTATCTCACTGTTATATGCCGCAAGGCCTGCTCTTCTCGTTCCGAGATGCGAATGATAGTCAACTCCAAAGAAAACGTCTGTCATTGCGTCGTGTTTAAGCGCCGCACCAAAAAATCCACCCATCTTTTATCTTCCTTTTATGTTTTAAGCAAAGAAAAGCTCGGAGAGAGTCATAGGATCGATATATTCACCATTCTTGTAAACTCTCATATTTCCCGATGCGATCTCGTCGATAAGCATTACCTTACCGTCCTTGTCGTAACCGAACTCGAACTTGATATCGTAAAGTACAAGTCCTTTTTCCTTAAGATCGTCAGCCACGATCTGTGTGATCTTCTGTGTCATAGCCTTAACGTCGTCATACTGCTCGGCAGTCATAACTCCAAGATCTACAAGACCGTCCTTAGTTACGAGCGGATCGCCCTTTTCATCGTTTTTGAAAGTAGTCTCAACGTATGCGGGAAGATCTGCACCCTCTTCAATATAGTCACTATAGCGGCGGTAGAAAGAACCGACAGCCTTATGACGACAAATAACCTCGAGTCCCTTTCCGAAAGGCTTTGCAGGAAGCACTTCCATCGTTGTGTTAGCGAGATCCGCACTTATATAGTGAGTCTTGATTCCTGCGGCATTCACTTTTTCAAAGAAATATATAGACATACGGAGATTAACGTCTCCAACACCGTCAATAGTAAGTCCTACCGAGTTTTCGCCCGGATCAAAAACACCGTCTTTACCTGTGCAATCGTCCTTGAACTTGAGAAGATAATTTCCGTTATCGAGTGCGAAAACGTCCTTTGTTTTTCCTGTGTAAACGAGTTTCATGTTTTTTGTTCTCCTTGTATATTTTTTAAATTTTATTACTTATTAAATTCTGCGGCAACTGCGGCGTCTTTTTCGAGCACCTTCTTCGCGTCAGCCGCTCTCTTTGCTTCAAGCTTTGCCGCAAGCTCATCGTCGCCAAGTGCAAGAATCTCCGCAGCAAGCAAAGCGGCATTGACTCCTCCGTCTATGGCAACGGTAGCTACAGGTATGCCGGAGGGCATCATTACCGTTGACAGCAGAGCATCAATGCCGTCAAGATTATTTGATTTGCAAGGTATGCCTATAACAGGCAGAGTGGTATTAGCCGCAACAGCACCCGCAAGATGTGCAGCCATTCCGGCAGCAGCTATAATTACCCCAAAGCCATTCTTTTTTGCGTTTCTTGTAAACTCCGCAGCTTCTATCGGAGTTCTGTGAGCAGAATACACGTGCACCTCAAAAGGTATCCCAAGCGCAGAAAGGGTATCCGTACTTTTACGGATGATCGGAAGATCACTGTCGCTTCCCATAATTATCCCAACTTTTTTCATAATAAACCTCCAAAAAAATCAAAAAGGGTGCACTTATTCCGTTGCATAGGAATCAAGTGCGCCCAGACGGTCGGCTATTATAGATTTCTGTTCCACTGTGGTTTATAGCCACAATTATCCGTCAGTCGCAGAAACCTGTTTTTAACTATATTAATGATACCACAATCGCCGTCTTTTGTCAAGCACAATGTTGAATTTTGACGACTTTTAGATACTTGCACAGTGCATAGTCGTTTTTATAAGATTTTATCGTCAAAAAATGCAAATGCCCGCCAATCGTTTCCTTATCAAAAGTGTCACGACAAAAAATGAAAAGGGGCGACGGTACGCCCCTTTTCATCTGTTCAAAAATCACTTAATTACGTTAAAGAAATCAAGGAATGCGATAACGATTCCGGCGATTACGTATATCTCAACAAGTGCTCCGACAATACCCGTAACAAGACCTACAACCGGTATTTTGCCAAGAATTCCAAGGAGGAATCCTACAACCGCTCCTACAACAACGTAAATAATAATAGAAATAACAAGCTTCGCTACGTCTTTAATACCAAAAGACAGCGGAAAAAGAGATTTAAGAGAATTCATTTGCTCTACCTCCGAAATATATTAATATACTTACATATTACATCATAATAACGGCAAAATCAAGTCTTTCTACACATTTTTTGCAAAAAAATTCAAATCACGGCAAATTTCGAGCCAAATATACAAGGTCATTGACTTTTCCACAAAATAATGGTAAAATTTTATCAGTAAAGAAAAATGAGGTCAAAACAAATGAAAGAAATCAAAAACTGCCGTTTTGATAGAGAACGAGCCTTATATGCTTCAGATTCTTTAACCGTGCAAAACTGCACATTTGCGGGAGAAGCTGACGGCGAATCGGCCCTTAAAGAAAGTAAAAATATAACTGTCGAAAAATGTCATTTTGAGTTGCGTTACCCATTTTGGCATGACGACACTCTCGTCGTGCGTGACTCAGAGATGACCTCAAGCTGCCGTGCCCCCGTTTGGTACACTAAAAATGCAATCTTTGAGACCTGCAATATAGAAAGCGTTAAGGCGTTCCGTGAATGTGACAGCTTGAAAATAAAAAACTGCAAAATAAACGGCCCCGAGCACTTTTGGAATTGTAAAAACGTTCATATTGAGAAAAGTGAGCTTGGCTCCGAATATTTTCTTATGGGATCGTCCGATATTAATATAAATAATATTAAATTCAGCGGAAAATATTCCTTTCAATACGTAAAAAACGCAACTATTCGAGATTCTATTCTCAACACCAAGGACGCATTTTGGCATACAGAAAACGTAACGGTTTATGACAGCGTCATTTCAGGCGAATATGCTGCTTGGTATTCTAAAAATCTTCGTCTTATACGTTGCAAGATCATCGGCACTCAACCCTTTTGCTATGCGGAGAATCTTTATCTTGAGGATTGCATACTCGAAGGCTGCGATCTTGCTTTTGAGAACTCGAGCGTAAACGCCACAGTAAATAGTGTCATCGACAGCATAAAAAACCCTCATCACGGAAAGATCATCGCAAAAGGATACGGTGAAATAATCTTAGACGAAAATATAAGAGAAGACGCCGATTGCGAAATACTTATAAGCTAACAAACATCTATTCACAATGAAAAAGCTCCCAAAGGCATAAAACCTTTTGGGAGCTTTATTTTATTTATGTGTAAATATTATCTTGCAAAAACCTTTTTACCTGCGTATGCAGCACCCACAATAGCGAGTATGAAAACCGCAACAAAAGCAAACATAGGAACGCTTGTTTCAGGAGATGTTGTTGCGGGCATATAGATGATACCGTAATAACCAACATCTGTTGCAGAATCGTCGGAAGGAACTGTCAAAGGAAGCACTGTAAAGGTGATCTCAGAACCATTTATAGTGCTATCAACTATGGTGTAAGTGCCTTTTACTGCATCATAGTAGAACACCTCGGGATTGTTCTTTTCGGCAATACCGGGAACAGAAATTGTGATTGCAACATCCTTGAGTGTACCATCTACGCCAAGAACTTTTTCCGCATAATTCGTAAGAGCAATATCAAAAGAACCGTAAGTTCTGAAATCTTTATATTTTTCGCCGAAAACACTTTCAAAACTATCTGTTGCTGGAACGTAGTCCGCATAGGCATCGTGATGAGTCAGTTCGATCAAAGCTCTGTTAAAATCAATATTTTCAACTGCGTTGTTTTCACCGTCAAGAATAGAAGCATTATCCCAATCTGTATCAACAATGGTGATTTTGTCAGCAGGACTATTGTTAGCCGATATAGAAATCGAAAATGCAGAAACAACAAGTGCCGCAAGAACTAATACAGATAAAATTTTTTTCATAATTTTTTCTCCTTTTCAGAAACAAGTGTTATTTATTTTTATAATTATGATTAACAAGTACAGCTAAAACAAGATACCTTCTCGTTCCTGTTTTTAAGCAAGTCGAAAGCGTAATAATTCGATTATTTTCGCCATCAACCGTTATATCGTCAGCAATTATAGTTCTCGCATCTGACGAATTATAAACGTCTGCCAAAAATGCAGAGGTCGGATTTTCAAGTCGTGCATAATTGCGAATTATATGCCTTGTATCAAATGGGAGTGCCGCAAAAACCCTATAATGAAACATTTCTGTCGGCGTATAGATCACTATATCTCGATGACTCTCAAAATATTCTTTGTCCATATAAGAAAGCAAAGAACCGAATTTTGTACCATCGTCCATATAATGTCCGTAAATGACTGTATTGGGATCCGAAAAATCGGTGCTGTTGTAATTTTGAGTGTATATACAACCCGTTATATCGTATGCTCCGTTTATAGCTTTTCGTAGATAATAACTATTATTCGTCGGGTGCTGTACTATCGGATACTGAATCTTGCTCCCCGGGATCTCTATCCAAGCGTAAACATCTTTAGAGGTTTCCCTTAACAGATCAAAGTCTATCTTCACGACCGACATATTCCATTCTTTTTTGGAATCTTCATCGGAGAGGTCGTTTGGCAATGGTTGCAGCGCAGCTGAACTTCCGTTATTACTCGAGACAGAAACAACTTCTCTTGCATCATTATAAAGTTTGTTCATCGAACCTCTAAGCACCAGGTGATAAACCCAGAAGCCAAGGCAGACTGCCGCCACAAGAGTGCAAACCGTAAAGAGCACGATCCAAAAAATAAAACGCCCCTTCTTTTGTTTTTGACCTGTGTCGGTGTTTTTCATTATCAATCAATCCTCACAAATATAGAAAATATCAAGAATCAATTTATAAAATCCTTCAGGATCAGGCCTGAATTCAGCATATCTTCCATCGGTATCGGTTTTGCCGGGTATCGTATGAAAAGAAAAATCAAGTCGGGTAACAATATCCGCAAGATAGACCATTTCATCAAACGTTATATCAGTACAACTGTTATCAGCTATCTTTTCATATAGCTCTTTCGGCAAAGACCAGTCTTTTTTCACAGCCTCTATCGCAGAAGAAATAAAAGCTTTCAAATATAACTGTTGCCTTGAAATTCTTCCTTCGTTTGAGCCGTCGCCCACACCTTGTCTTGCACCGACAAATTTATCGGCAAGCTTACCTGTGAGTGTGACAGTTGCTCCCTCGACAAAGGATTTATGTACTCTCGTCATATCAACTGGAATTGTAAGCGTAACGCCGCCGACCGCGTCATTTATATCTCTCAGCGCCTGACGTTTCATCGAATAATATGCATGTATCGGTATTCCATACATAAAATCCGAAACTGCATTCAACGTCATTTTGCAGCTGGAATGAGCACCGTCACCATAAGCATACGAAATAGCAAGCTGACTTTCAAGAGCCCCCAAGCTTGCTCCGTCGGAATCATAGGCCTCAAAATAAGACATGGAGTTGCGATCCACAGCAATAATATCAGCCGTCAGATTTTCCTCGTCAAGCACAAGCAACATAATAGCATCCGCCTGACCTGCTCCCGCAACACCTATATGCTCTATCTGATCTTCGGCATCCGTGGACTTAGAACCGTCGATCCCCATAACGATGAACGTCGTTAACTTTTGATTATATCTGTAGGTCTTTCCTTCATACGAGACAGAAAATTTGTCATAAGCTTCTTCGTCTGGTGAATACTGTGTCTCAGCATTTATTTGCTCTTGGCGGCGATCGTCAAAAGACCTTTTGCCTGCTGTCCTCAGTGCAAAAAAAGCGCCTATCAAAGCACCGGCAAGAATCACCAATGCCGCAAATAAACATAAAAAAACTACAACGGTTTTTCGAGCAAAAACTGAAAATTCGAAAGGTTTATCTCCGCAATTTTTAACTTTTTTTCTCATAGTTACCTATAATACCCGATTATACAATTCTAATGTATTATACCATTTAATCCAAAGCGTGTCAAGATGGTTAAATAAAAATATTAAAAAATACTTTACAAAATCCAAAAAATCGTATATAATGTTATAAAACACGGTCTGCGAACGGAAAGAAACCGAATAAACACCGTAAAGAGAGTTGCCGCCATGGGCTGAAAACGGCAATACGGCAGAGTCGGCTTGTGCCTCCGGGAGACCCCGTATCGAAAGCGTTTTTTCGCTGTGTAGATGCGGTCGCATAGTTGCGATAAAGACTAAAGAGATGCCTCATTTTTGAGACAAACAGAGTGGAACCGTGCTTTTTGCGCCTCTGTACCTTTGTGGTACAGAGCTTTTTGTTTTTATAGATAAATTTAATTTTAGGTCAGGAGCAAGTAATGAAACTAATAATTGACAAAGAGGCAATCAAAAGAGATTTTGAGACCGCCACGCTCAAAACGAAAAAAAATACAAAAAAAGCTATACAAACCGCAAAAAATTCGATCAACGATATGAAGGAGGAGATCAAAACCTTCCGCGATCGAGATCCTGCAGCAAAAAGTGATGCCGAGATCGTACTTTTATATTCCGGTTTTCATGCAATTTTGGCATACAGAGTATCACACAAGCTATACCTTACAAAACACTATTTCAGCGCTCGTGCGGTAAGCCAACTAGCAAAATTTTTCACCGGCATCGAGATACACCCCGGTGCCACAATCGGCAAAAGATTCTTTATAGATCACGGCATGGCAGTCGTTATAGGTGAGACGACCGAGATCGGAGATGACTGCACTATCTATCAAGGAGTCACTCTGGGCGGTACAGGAAAAGACGTCGGAAAACGTCACCCAACCCTTGGAAACAACGTTATGGTAGGTGCAGGAGCGAAGGTGCTTGGCCCTATGCGAATAGGAAACAACACAAAAATCGCAGCAGGAGCTGTGGTATTGAGCGAAATTCCAGATAACAGCACCGCTGTTGGCATACCTGCAAAGGTAGTAAAGCGAGAGGGTGTTAAGATCGACGATCTTGATCAGATACACATTCCCGACCCTGTTGCAGCAGAGCTTCGTCAGCTTGAGAGGAAGATTTCGGAGCTTGAGAAAAAGCTCGATAAAGAAGAAAAAGATTGAAAGGATAACGCAAAAAATGCAACTTTATAATTCACTTACAAAAGTAAAAGAAGAATTTGTTCCAAACGAGCCCGGCAAGGTGAAAATGTACACCTGCGGCCCTACGGTTTATCATTTTGCTCATATAGGAAACCTGCGGTCTTACATTATGGAAGACGTGCTTGAAAAATATATGCGTTATGTAGGATACGACGTCAAAAGAGTTATGAATATAACCGACGTCGGACATCTGACGTCCGACGCGGACGAGGGCGAGGACAAAATGCTCAAAGGTGCAAAGCGTGAGCATAAGACCGTTATGGAGATAGCACAGTTCTATACCGACGCGTTCTTTGCGGATTGCAAAAAGCTCAATATAAAGACACCCGACGTCGTTGAACCCGCGACAGGCTGTATCGACGATTTTATTCGAGTCATCGAAGGACTTATCGAAAAGGGGTACGCTTATCTTGCAGGCGGAAACGTCTATTTTGACACCTCAAAGTTAAGTCAATATTACGTCTTCAACAACTTTGACGAGGACGACCTTGAGGTCGGTGTGCGTGAGGGTGTTGAAGAGGATCAAAACAAGAGAAACAAGAACGATTTCGTTCTTTGGTTTACAAAATCAAAATTTGAAGATCAGGCTCTTAAATGGGATTCTCCTTGGGGCGTAGGCTATCCGGGTTGGCATATCGAATGCTCCTGCATTTCGATGAAGCATCTGGGGGAAACTCTTGATATCCACTGCGGCGGCATAGACAACGCCTTCCCTCATCACACGAACGAGATCGCACAAACAGAGGCTTACGTTGGGCACAAATGGTGCAACTATTGGTTCCACGTTCTGCACCTCAATACAAACAGCGGCAAGATGTCAAAATCAAAAGGCGAATTTTTGACGGTATCCTTGCTCGAGAGCAAAGGATACGATCCTCTTGTATATCGCTTTTTCTGTCTTGGCTCTCATTACCGCAAGTCCTTGGTGTTCTCATATGAAAACCTTGACAATGCTGCTCTTGCATTTGATAAGCTCATATCAAAGATTGCGTCCCTGAAGGCTTCTGATAACGAAAATATAGACAAAGAAAAGTTTGAAGAACTTAAAAAGCTTTTCACAGATGCTCTTGACAACGACATCAACACCTCTCTTGCGATAACCGCACTTTACGACGTTCTGAAAGCCGATGCAAACGCCGCAACAAAACTTGCACTCATCGAGGATTTTGATAAGGTGCTTTCTCTTGACCTTATAGCACACGCTCAAAAGGCAACTGCAGAAAAAACGGAAGAAAAAGAGGCCGACAGTGCTCTTGTCGCCGAGATTGAAAAACTGATAGAAGAACGTGCGGCCGCAAAAAAAGCCAAAAACTTTGCGGAAGCCGATCGAATCAGAAATTACCTGGCAGACAAGGGTATCGTACTTGTAGATTCCCGTGAAGGAACGACGTGGAAGCTCGAGGGCTGATATGATAAGAAAAATAAAAGATCTGTATCTAAAGTATAAAGAGATAATTTTATATCTCGTATTCGGTGTAGGCACAACGGCGGTAGATTGGTGTATAAGATTTATCTTTTTAAGAGAAACGATGCCTATGCCATTGGTTCACACGATCGATGCTATAGCTTGGGTTGCGGCTGTGACCTTTGCCTATATTACGAATAGGATATTCGTTTTTGAGAGTAAAGCAAAAGGACTTTCCAATATCCTCTCGGAAGTAATAAAATTCGCAGGAAGCAGAGTTGTAACATTCATAATTCAAGAACTGATCGTTGCCGTAATTTACAGATTATTGCCGCCGACAGCTGTGGTCGTCATATCCTCGGTTGTGGTCGTGATATTGAATTACGTTTTCAGCAAACTGATCGTTTTCAGAAAGAGTGATAAAAAATGAATGACGATTCTATGCGTACTCGGTATATACCAAAATCCGAGCGTGAAAAAAATGCACTTCCCTCAACAAAAAAACGGCAAAGCTCTTGTGAGGACTGTGAATATTATGACTACGACGAATATACCGACAGTTACTACTGCAAAATGTCTCTCGATGAAGATGAGATGATAAGCTTTCTCTCTGGCAACCGTTCATCTTGTCCATATTACAAATATTACGACGAATATAAAAGCGTAAATAAACAAATATAAAGACAAGAGGCAACCGAGAAGGTTGCCTCTTGTCTTTATATAATCGAAATCAGATTTCGGGAATAACTACCTCAACCTCATGACCAAGGTCGCTTGAACGAGCGATAGCATCGAGAATAGCCTGATTATATATGATCTCAGATGAAGGAACGGGAGCTGTGCCGCCGTTTTTGACAGCATCAAGGAATGTACGGATCTTCAAATCGAACAGAGTCGCTTTTGTTTGAAGCATAGGAACGACCGTCTCGGTCTGCTCACCACATACCTCATGATAAATCTTGAGAGGCTGTGTGAACGTACCGTTCCAACATTCAGTTGAAGGAATACGAAGTCCGCCCTTAGTACCGAGAATTATAGTATCTCCCGCAGTATCCATATTCATCGCCCAAGAGATACGGAAGTCAACGATAATATCACCCTCAAGGCGAATAAATGCTGCCGCAAAATCGTCAACACCGAATTTGGAAGCGTACTCAGGATGTCCTGTTCTCACATAGTTGGAATAATTGGGATCTGTGCCGAAATATGCGGACTTGTATCCGGAAACAGTAAGCGGCTTAGGATATCCCAGAGCATTAAGCACCAGGTCAAGAGAATAACAACCGATATCAGCCAAAGCACCGAGTCCCGCTGTTTCATCTTCTATAAATGTAGTTCCAAAAGGTGTCGGAATACCTCTTCTGCGGCCTCCGCCCGTCTGTACGTAATATACCTTTCCGAGCTCACCCGATTGTACGATCTTCTTGATCATCTTCATATTCTCGTCAAAACGAGGCTGGAAACCGATAGAAAGAACCTTTCCGCTCTTCTTTTCCGCTTTGATTATCTCTACCGCTTCTTCCATAGTTACGCACATCGGCTTCTCGAGCATTACGTTTATGCCGTTTTCAAGAGCGTAAATCGTCGGTATAGTATGCTGACGATTGTATGTACAAACAGACACAGCGTCGAGCTTCAAGCTCTTATCATCGATCATTTCTTTATGAGAAGCATAGTCGGTCTTTACTCCCTCAACGCCGAATCTCTCAAAAAACGCCTTTGCCTTGCCGGGAATAAGGTCTGCTCCGGCAACGATCTCAACGTCAGGCTGGTTCAAATAAGCCTTAATATGAGCCTCTGCTATCCAACCGGTGCCGATTATACCTATACGAACTTTTTTTGCGGCATCAACAGTATTTACTTCCTGGTTTTCCATGAACGCATTTAGGTCTGCTAATCTACCCATAGAAAAATCCTCCTAAATTTATTATAAAGTTTTTATTTTCAATGACAAACTAAAAGTTTGACATCAGTTTCCGAGAGTTTTAAGATAGTTTCTTGAAAGCTCAATAGACTCCATCGGTGTCTTTTCCATGCTGGGTCTATCCTGCTCAACAACTATCCACTCAGTACCTGCGTCCTCACAGGCCCCAATAATATTATAAAAATCCTGACAGCCATAGCCTACCGGGCGAAGCTCGAAAGCAGTGCCTCCGACTACCTTCTTCTCAATCCCTATAAGCTCATACATATTCTCAGATTTGCGACCGACAAAATCCTTGAGGTGAACTATGGGAGCTCTACCCGAATATTTTCTTATATAAGATGCAGGCTCTTCACCGCCAACGTTTACCCAACAAGTATCAAGCTCTGTTTCGAGCAAGTCTGCTGAAACGGTATTATAGAGCATATCCAAGGCATACTCTTCCCCGATCTTAACAAACTCAAAATCGTGGTTATGATAAAGGAGCTTAACGCCCCGGTCTTTACATTTTTCACCTATCATTCGTATGTTTTCAACGGTCGTATCCCACATATCTCTTCCCGGACGAAGTTCTTCGGCAAGATAAGGAACAGCGATATATTTACAACCGATAAGAATATATTTAGCTATAGTACCTTCTGTGTCTGCCAAAAGCTCGTTAAGCGGAACATGTGCAGAAATAGGAACAAGACCTATGTCTTCGCACATCTTTTTAATATCTGCCGCTTCATAACCATACAGACCTGCGAACTCAACACCGTCGTATCCCATCTCTTTGATCTTTTCTAAAGTACCCTTAAGGTCTTTCTGTGCTTCTTCACGAACCGAATAAAGCTGTACTGCTACCGGAAATTTCATTTTCTGCCTCCATAGTGAACCCAAAGTGTAAAACTTACTCTGTTTGAATTTTATTATAAGACAAATTTAGCCTTATTGCAAGACATTATTAGATATCTAAAGGACAAAAATTGCTATCAATAGGAATTTTCACATTTGTTTTTTGCGATTGGCACCCTATTAGGATTTTTTTGGCATCAGTTTCATATTAATATTATGAACAAAGGAACACAGGAGAATAAGTGCATGATAAAAGATATGATCAGAAAAACGCCTCAAAATACATATTTTCGTGGCTTGAGCGATGCCGAGGTTGAGCTTTCCCGCAAAAAACACGGTGAAAACAAGCTGACCGAATCAAAAAAACGTTCATTTATCCGGCAATTTATATCAAACCTCGGCGATCCCGTTATAAAAGTATTACTCGGTGCTCTCATAATAAATATTGTCTTTCTTATAAGGGGCGGAGAGATATACGAAACCATCGGCATAGGTATCTCGGTATTTCTCGCCACCTTTATCTCAACAATGTCTGAATACGGAAGCGAGGCGGCGTTCTCAAAGCTCAAATCCGACAGTGAACAGACAAAAATCCGAGTTCGCCGCAACGGAAAAATTTTGGAGATCCCTACAAACGAACTTGTCGTCGGAGATATAATTCTTCTTTGTGCAGGAGAAAAAATACCCGCAGACTGTGTTCTGCTCTCGGGTACGCTTGGGGTTAATCAGTCTATGATGACAGGCGAAAACCGCGAAGTTTTCAAAAAACCGTGTGAATCTGTTTCTCAAATCTCTATCAATCCCGCTCTTGACCCGTCACAATATTATGCACTTATCGGAGGATGCGTTATCATCTCGGGGGAAGGAGAAGCGAGAGTCAGCGTCGTGGGGGATGCGACCTTTCTCGGAGGGATTTCAAGAGAAGTACAGGAACAAACAAGAGAAAGTCCGCTTCGTCTGCGTCTGACAAAGCTCGCTTCAACCATAAGTAAACTCGGATACATCGCCGCAATATTTGTCGCACTTGCGTATCTTATAAACAGTTTCATTCTCGACAGCGGCGCTCACCCAACGCTCATCTTTATGAAGCTCAGCGACGTACACTATCTTTTTTCAAAACTCTTACACGCATTTACTCTCGGCGTAACTGTTATCGTCGTCGCAGTACCTGAAGGACTTCCTATGATGATTGCGGTAGTTCTGTCGGCAAATATCAAGAAAATGGTAAAGGACAATGTGCTCGTGCGGAAAGCCGTCGGGATCGAAGCAGCTGGAAGTATGAATATTCTGTTTACCGACAAAACGGGAACCTTGACCGAGGGACATTTGAGCGTAAAAGAATACATTCTCGGAGACGGAACTATACTTCCCTGCTCAAAAAATGCCAAAAAGAATAATATTATGCGTCTTTTCGCACTTTCCGCCTTATATAATACTTCTTCGCAGATAAGTTCAAACGTAAAAGGAAGCTTGTTCGCTGTCGGTGGAAATATGACAGATCTTGCCCTTGCCGAGAGTGCAAAAGAGTATATACCGTTTTTCAACGATATAAAAGTCTTAAACAAAGAGCCGTTTGACAGCTCAAAAAAGTATTCTGCGGCAAAGCTTGGCGGAAGCGAGAATACTGTGTTGATAAAGGGGGCTCCCGAAAAGCTTTTGCCGTACGTTCGCGCCTGTCTTGACGAAAACGGAGAAACAATCCCCTTCAATATCGTTCGTTTTGAAGGCATACTAAGCCGACTGACAAGCTCGGGCGGTCGAGTTGTGCTTGTATGCAAAAGTGACATCATGCCAAATAGCGAAAGAAATATGTCACTCACACTAATTGGTGCCGTTCTTCTCTCTGACAGAATAAGAAAAGAGGCTGCCGCCTCGGTTGCTCGTCTTCGAGGGGCGGGAATACACGTCGTTATGGTAACCGGCGATAATATAGAAACCGCGGCAAGTATAGCGAAAGAAAGCGGAATACTTGACGAAGACATTGATATTTGCATCACAAGCACAGAGCTTGCAAAGCTCGGAGATATGAAGCTGCGAGAGCTTCTCCCTCGAATAGGCGTTATCGCAAGGGCACTGCCTTCCGACAAAAGCCGTCTTGTCAGAGTTGCACAGGAAGCGGAAATGGTCGTTGGAATGACGGGCGACGGAATAAACGATGCTCCTGCCCTGCGACGTGCCGACATCGGATTTGCTATGGGAAGCGGAACGCAAGTGGCAAAAGAAGCAGGCGACATTATAATTCTTGACAATAATCTTTCTTCAATCGCCCGTGCAGTGCTTTACGGGCGAGGTATATTCAAAAACATACGTAAATTTATAACGTTGCAGTTGACGATGAATTTGTGTGCCGTAGGAGTATCCATGATCGGCCCATTTATAGGCTTTGATGCACCCGTTACTGTCGTTCAGATGCTTTGGATAAACATAATAATGGACACTCTCGGCGGGCTCGCGTTTGCAGGGGAACACGCAAACGAAAAATGCATGAACGAAAAGCCGAAGAAAAGAGACGAGGCGATACTTAATCGATACATGATAGGTGAGATACTGACAATGGGGCTTTTTACGGTTACTCTCTGTATCCTGTTTTTGAAAATGCCTAATATAACAAGTCTATTCCGCTATCAAGAAAACAATCTTTATCTATTGACTGCATTTTTTGCGTTATTCATTTTCGCAAGTGTTTTCAACTGCTTTTGTGCCAGAACCGATAGCCTAAATATTTTTCGTGATCTTGCAAAAAACAAGGTATTCATAATTATAATGCTTTCGATCACGGCAATTCAGATAGGGTTTATCTATCTCGGAGGAAGCGTTCTGAGAACTGCACCGCTTTTGTGGGAAGAGCTTCGCACCACCCTCATTCTCGCTCTTACGGTTTTCCCTGCAAATATGTTAAGAAAACTCATTTTGCGCATCATAGGTTCAAAAAACACTTCTTACTAACAAAGAAAGCAGGTCAAGGAAAAATTTCCTTGACCTGCTTTCTTTGGCCAAAACGTCATAAATTAAACAAAAAACCATCAAACTATTGACACAGAGATATGATATATTATAATAGTATTATTATCATTAAATAAAAACACGATTTGGAGGAATACACTTTGATCGAAGTTAAAAATCTCGTAAAGCGATACGGAAATCACGTTGCGGTAAACGGTATCAGCTTTACGGTCGAACCGGGAAAAATATACGGTCTGTTGGGTCCTAACGGAGCCGGAAAATCCACAACTATGAATATAGTAACGGGCTGTCTTGCCGCAAACGAAGGAAGTGTCACAATAAACGGTCACGATATTTTTGAAAATCCTAAGGAAGCAAAACGCTGTATAGGATATCTGCCCGAAATACCCCCTCTTTATTCGGATATGACACCTATAGAGTATTTAACATTCGTGGCTGAGGCAAAAAAGGTAAAGGGGCAAGCGGTTGCAAAGCAAGTAAAGGAGGTTATGGAGGTAACCGATCTCACCGCTATGCAGGACCGCCTTATACGCAATCTTTCAAAAGGATATCGGCAAAGAGTTGGTATTGCCCAGGCTATGCTGGGAGATCCCGACATCATTATTCTTGACGAGCCGACGGTCGGTCTTGACCCAAAACAGATTCTTGAAATAAGAGAACTTATAAAAGCACTCGGGAAAAGCAAGACTGTCATTCTTTCAAGCCATATTCTTGCCGAGATAAGTGCCGTTTGCGAAAACGTTATGATAATTTCGCATGGCAATCTTGTTGCAAATGATTCGATAGAGAACCTTGAAGCTATAGCAAACCGTTGTGATAAACTCAAAATCATCGTTCGCGGAGAACGCAACGCTATCGTGAGCAAAATTTCATCAATAGAAAACGTTCTTAGCATAAATGACAGCGATGAAAAAGCGGGAGATGGCGAGGTCGCTCTCGAGCTTGAACTCCTAAAGGGTGCGGACATAAGAAACGATATATTCTTCGCTATGGCTGACATTAAATATCCGATAATTTCTATTCATTATCAACAGACAACTCTTGAGGATATATTCTTGGCTCTTACAAATGATAATATCCACCCTGACAAAAACGGTGTAATGCCGAGCGTTGAAGACATTCTAAGTGGAAAAGCAGCCAAGTATGATGAAGACTCTTATGAAAACAACAGCGACGAAGAGCTTGAAGATTTAACAGATGAAGATTCAGAAAACAAAGAAGAACAAGAGGACGATTACCGCCCGTTGTTCAGCGGAGAAAATAAGGAGGAAGAAAAATGATAGCTGTACTTAAAAAAGAATTCAGATCCTTTTTCACAGGTGTGACAGGCTGTATTTTCATCGCCTTTCTGCTCTGCTTTACGGGTATATACATAACCTCTATAAATCTTGGCGGCGGATACTCGTCATTTGAATACGTTCTTTCAAACATCGTAATAGTTTTTCTTCTTATAGTGCCGATACTAACGATGCGAAGCTTCGCCGAGGAGAAAAACACTAAAACAGATCAGCTTCTTTACTCTCTACCAATGGGCGTAAGCGAGGTCGTTATGGGCAAGTTTTTTGCAATGCTTACATTTTTTGCAATCCCTGTTGCAATAATGGCAACCTATCCGATCATTCTTAGTGCTTACGGGGAGGTCGCATATAAATCTGCTTACCTTGCACTCTTCGGATTTTTCATGCTTGGCTCTGCGCTCATTTCTATTTGTATGTTTATGTCGTCGCTCACAGAGAGTCAGGTCATCGCCGCAATTACAAGCTTTGGAGTGCTTCTTCTTACATATATGATGAATGGACTTGCTTCATTGATACCAACCTCGCCCAAGGCTTCGCTTGTATGCTTTGCAATACTCGCTCTGCTAATAGCCTTCTTGTTTTACCATATGACAAAAAACATAACGCTCTCAGCTTCGGTTCTTGTAATACTTTTGCTATTGATAGTAACAGCTTACGTAATGAAACGCGAAATTTTTGAAGGACTTTTCGTCTCTGTAATCTCGTATCTTGCCGTATTTGACCGTTTCATCAGTCTCACCGGCGGGATATTTGACGTCACCGCTATCATATATCTTATTTCAGTCTCGGTGTTTTTCCTTTTCTTGACAGTACAGTCGGTCGAAAAACGCCGTTGGAGCTGAGAGAAAGGAGATATGACAATGAACTTAAACAAAAGAACAAAAATGGGTACATATACCGTCGTTATGATCTTTATCGTACTTGCGGTCTTGGTTTTTGTAAATCTCGCAGCGGTAAATGCACCCTCGCAATATACAAAACTTGATACGACGTCTCTTGATCTCTATACTCTCTCGGATATGACAAAGGATGCTTTAGGAAATGTGACAGAAGATATTAAGATATATTTCCTGTGTAGCGGCGGAGAGGACGCAAGCGGAAATTCACTTGAAAATCTCCCTCAGCTCTCAATTTATCTCGAACGCTATGCAAATCTTAATAAGCACATAAAAGTTGATATTGTTGACCCTGTAAAAGATCCCAATTTCACTCTGAAATATACAGAGGACACTCTTGACAATTATTCTATTATTGTTGAGAGTGCGAAACGAGCAAAAATAATCCCCTTTACAGATCTATATTACTACTATAATGATTCGTTTGGCGTTATCTCTACCGAGCTTTATTCTACTTTTATGTATTACTACTACTCAAATTACGGACAGATGCCGGAACTGACGCTTAATTTTAATGGCGACAGTGTCATCACCTCCGCACTTGATTATGTAACCACCGACAGAATACCCGCGGTTTACGCACTCACAGGTCACGGCGAAACGGCTTTTGACGAAACTCTTGCCACAAATATTACCGATAACAGTCTCCTCTACGGTACGCTTTCCCTGCTTACCTCAGACATACCAGAGGAAACAGAGCTTATCATTATCAATACCCCCACAATAGATATAAGCGAGGTAGAAATATCAAAGCTTTCCGAATATCTTGACAAGGGCGGAAATTTGTTTATTACAACGTCATATAAAAACCCAAACTTGCCGAATCTCTATGCTCTGCTCGCAGAATACGGCCTCTCTGCTATATCGGGCGTCATTCTCGATCAGGATCCGAACTATTATTATGCTTATCCCTACTATTTGCTCCCAAGTGCAAACTCTTCAAGTGCACTTACCGCAGAATATGCGTCCTCGGTATATATGATAATGCCCGAAGCTCACGGTATCTTAAGCGGTGGAGAAACCGAGAAGAACGTAAGTTCCGTTCCGCTTTTCACGACCTCGACCTCCGCTCTGAAAGTTGAGATAGAATCAGAGGAAGACGATTATACAGAAGCGCAATATGACGTTGCAGTTCACGTACTCGACAACGAAAGCGGTGCCAATATAATCTGGTTTGGCTCAAATGCATTTATGGATGACTATAATAGTGTAACGGGCGGAAATTATCAATATTTTATGTCTATTACAGATAAAATCGTTGAAAGAGACAGAATTACAAACAACATTCCCGCAAACGCGATAACCGGCTCATACCTTATCGTAAACGAAGCTCAAAAGAATATGTGGATGGTCATTTTAGTTATCATAATCCCTGTAACCTTTGCTATCTGCGGTGTAGCTTATTGGTATGTAAGGAGAAGAAAATAATGAAAAGACCTGCAAAGATCCTTATAATGCTTATCGTGCTTGTCCTCGTTATCGGTGGGTATATTCAAATGAAGAATATGCCCTCAGATCAACCTGATATGACCGAAGACGGCTCTAGTACCATCAGATATGCAGCGAACTCGGTTTTATACGATAATATAACAAAACTGTCCTATGAAAACGGCGATACAACGCTCTCACTCAAAAAGAACGGTGATATCTGGGTTCTTGATATGGAAAACGCGCCTGCGATCGACAGCGAGATCGCGGATTCGATAGTAAAATCAATCGCAACACCCTCTTCCTCAAATCTTCTTGAAAATGTCTCGAAGGAAAAACTCTCTGAATACGGACTTAGCGAACCTGATCTGAGGATAACTATAACCGAAGGCGAAAAAGTATCAGAATTTATTTTTGGAAGCTATAATGCGACGATCGGTGAATATTATTTCTGCGATGCGTCAGCAATCGACACGGTATTCACGCTCGAAAGCTCGATTTGGGAAATGTTTTCATATACTCTTAAGGATCTGATCATTTATGACACCCTGCCCGCAATAAAGGCAGATTCAATCACCTCGTTCAGTCTGAAAGGCGAAAACAAGGAGATAACCATAGAAGCAATAAAAACTCCTACAGAAACTGATGGTGAATATACTTATTCGGCAACACTCACCGAGAACGGCATAAGCGAAAGCTATTCTTATGCAGATTTTTACCGCATGGCAGAAGCTATAGCAGAATGGAATATCGACGAATTTGTATGCTGCGAGGAACAGCTCGGAACAGAATACGGATTTGACACGCCGAAAACACTCACTATAAACTATACCAAGCGTTATGACCTGAACACAGAAGGCTCATCGGGAGGATATATTGACAGAGACGAATCTTTTTCTTTGATTCTCGGTGAGAAGGACGAGGAAGGTTACTATTATTGCAAAATCTCCGCAGATTCTCGTCTTATCTATAAAATATCAACAAACATAATAGATGAAATTTTCTATTAAAAACAGGCTGTTGCATTAGAAATGCAACAGCCTGTTTTTAATCATATCTTATCTTTGTACTCTTCCCGAACCGTCACCACCGACAAGAGCTTCAACCTCGGATCTCTTTACAAGATTAAAATCTCCCGGAATAGTGTGCTTAAGAGCTGACGCCGCAACACCGAATTCAAGAGCCTCCTTGAAGCTTTTACCGTCAAGGAAACCGCATATCGTTCCGCCCGCAAAGCTGTCACCGCCACCTACACGGTCTACTATCGGATGAACTCTATATTCTTTTGAATGATAGAATTCCTTTGTATCTCTTGAATAAATACAAGCCGACCAACCGTTATCAGATGCCGATCTCGATACTCTCAATGAAGAAACAACGTACTCAAAGTTAAATTTTTCAACCATTTGCTTGAATATATCCTCATAACCCGCAAGCTTCAGGTCGCCTCCCGTTACATCCGTCTCTCCGGGCTTAAAGCCAAGCACTTTTTCTGCATCCTCTTCATTTCCTATACATACGTCAACATACTGCATAAGATTTGTCATAATCCGCTGAGCCTTCTCGCTTGACCAGAGTTTTTTGCGGAAATTTAGGTCAACAGATACCTTAACACCATGCTTCTTTGCTGCTTTAAGTGCAACCTCTGTAAGCTCTGCGGCTTTATCTGATATAGCAGGAGTAATTCCTGTGAAGTGGAACCAATCTGCTCCCTCAAATATCTTATCAAAGTCAAAATCCGAGGCGTCGGCTGTAGCGATTGAAGAATTAGCCCTGTCATACACAACGTTTGAAGCTCTCATTGACGAGCCCGTCTCCAAGAAATATATGCCGACTCTATCCCCGCCTCTTGCTATGTTTTTTGTTCCGACGTTATGCTTGCGAAGAGCCGCCACCGCACAGTCACCTATAGGATTATCGGGAAGCTTAGTTACAAATTCCGCTTCATGTCCATAGTTTGCTAAAGAAACCGCAACATTAGCCTCTCCTCCGCCGTAACAAACGTCAAATTCGGTTGATTGTATAAATCTTTCGTTGTTTGGTGTTGATAATCTTAACATTATCTCACCCATCGTTACTACCTTTGACATTAAGAACGAGCCTCCTTAATTTTTGCTATAAATTCTTTTGCAGTTGCCGTTATTTTATCGTAATCTCCGGTTTTGGCACCTGCCGTAAGAGAAGAGCCTGCTCCTACAGCCACAGCACCCGCTTTGATCCACTTGTCCACGTTTGAGACGTCAACACCTCCCGTGGGCATAAGCTTCGCCTGCGGAAGCGGACCTTTTATATCTTTGATGATAGCAGGGCCAAACAAGTCTGCCGGGAATATTTTTATAATGTCCGCACCGGCTTCCATGGCTGTTATGACCTCTGTTATAGTCATGCAACCCGGCATATACGGAACCTGATAACGATTACAGAGCTTTGCCGTCTCCAAATTAAATCCCGGACTTACTATGTAATTTGCTCCCGACAAAATTGCTATTCTTGCAGTTTCGCTGTCAAGAACGGTTCCTGCACCTAACATCATTTCACCGTTACTATATTTCTCCGCCAAAGATTCGATGACCTTGTGTGCCGCAGGAACGGTAAAAGTCAACTCTATTCCGGTACAACCTCCCAAAAGGCAGGCATCCGCAATTCTGATAGCTTCCTCAGAATCCTTTGCACGAACTACCGCAACCAGTCCGCAATCAGTCAGCTTTTGTAAAACCTTCGTCTTTTCCATGTATCTTTCTCCATTCAAAAACATTTTCTAAGCTTTAGATATCAAGTTATAACACATATCGGAGCAGGTATTTCTATACGATTTTTCAAGGCATCATCCCCACCAACGCTCATTTCAATAAATGTAACGTCATCACTGTCCTGATTCGTGCTTATGATACAATCCCCGATCATCATAAAATCTCTCGGCGTTTTTCCAAAACAGCTTATCGTTCTTTGCAGTTCCAATTTTTCGCCGTCAAAGGACATTTGCGATATAGAATCATGTCCTCTGTTTGAAACGTATATAAGACCTTTTTCGTATCTTATTGCCGATGCCGTACTCTCTCTCTCGAAATCTGAGGGCAAACACTTTTTTGTGTCTATAAGTGTCAGAGTCGCCTCAGAATAGGAAAACACAGATACCGTAGATTCCAACTCGTTTGCCACAAAGCAATATTTGCCGTCGTCAGAAAATATTAAATGACGTGCACCGTGCCCCACAGGAACCTGCGCCTTATTTATGAGATTCAGATCTTTATCATATATGAATATCGTATCAAGTCCGAGGTCTGTAACGCACAAATATTTATTATCCGGCGTAAATCCAACAAAATGCGTGTGCGGGCCTTCCTGTCGTTTGACGTTAACCCCCTTGCCGGTGTGGAACACCAGCCTTGAGGGCATCTTTATAACGCTTCCCGAAATATAATTCACGCAATACGTATTGTCTCCATCAACCGCTAAATGACAAGCTACGTCGCCTCCCGTAGATAAAACCTCCCCGGGATTTGTAAGCTTACCGTCAGAGTCAATATCATAGACAACAACACCGCTTTCACTCCTATCCTCAAATGGAGCTCTAAGCAATATATGCATCTTGTTATCCGACCTCGTCATATACATAGGCCTGTCCATAGGCGTGAAGTTTATCAATTTCGGCTCGGAGCTATCCGAAAACTCATATTGATATATTCCACCGTCTTTTGTGCAGGACGCTATATATATATTAAAGCGCTGATTGTGTGTCATTCGGGTCACCGTTTATCGCAAGATAATATTCCTCTGACCAATCCAAGCCTCTGTACTGCTCTGCTCTGTCGTCTTTTTCAATAAACTCCATAAGGAGATCGAGCATATCCTTTGTCCATGTGTTTTTGTCGATCTGAGCAGTTGTGAACTTATTAAGGCTTATCATCTCAAAGCCGAACATATCCTTCACCTGAGTTTTGGCAGCTCCGCCAACGACCTCAGCCACAAGATGAGAGGGGATAAACAGCACTCCGCCGCCTGCGCCAAACACTACGTCGCCGGGAAGGCAAACTGCGTTTCCTATCCTTGTAACAGTATTGTATCCGGTCATGATAAAATCACGGATAGGAGTCGGGTCTATTCCTCTGAAATACACCTGTGTATTTTCAACCTTTTCCATCTGCTCGGTGTCTCTTACACCGCCCCATATAACAGCACCGCCGTTTTCGTTCTTAGTCTTATTCTTGAGCGCAGTAGTAAGATTTCCTCCAAGATAAGTTCCCTTATATATCTTATCATACATATCAATTACCGGAACGTCATATTCATAAAGATTATCAATTACCCACTGATTATATGTACCGCTTCTGCCCTCGCTTCTGCCAATATCCTTTGTAACTTCGTCAAGATCAGGTCTGAAAGGACAATAAGTTGCCGTTACTGCTCGTCCGATAAGCTTTCTGCCGTCATTATGGAGAGTTCTCAGTCTTCCCTCAAACTGACTTTCATAGCCTTTGACAAATATAGGCTTCCAAACCTCTTCAAGAGTGAGATTTCGAAGAGCCTTCAAGTATTTTTCATCGACCTTCGGACGTCCGTCAGGCAATCTTTCTCCCTTCCATTGAGGTGTCAGTGCTATAACCTCTTCTCTTACGTTAAAATTCATAATTTCATTCCTCCGTCTATAAAAATATTTTCTCCTGTTATATATCTGCCTTCGTTCGAACAAAGCAGCAAAAACTGTCCTGCGCAATCATTCGCCTCTCCCTCAAAGCCTGCGGGAATGCCCTCAAGTACTTTTTTTCTGTATGCTTCGTCGCTTAGAGCATCAAAGTTTCTTGGGGTGTTTATAACACCAGGAGCTACGTTATTCACGGTTATTCCAAAAGGTGCAAACTGCTTAGCCAGGCTTTCTACCATGTTTAGCTGTGCCGCCTTTGATGCAGCATATACAAGCATATCCTTATGTGGCTTTGCCTGCTGCACACTTCCAACAGTTATTATCCTTCCCCACCTTTGAGACATCATATGGGGTGCATATTTCTGAATAAGCTTCAGGGACGCTTTGAAATTTACTGCAATCTGCTTATCAAATTCCTCATCTGTGATTTTATCCCAGGGATTTCTGTACTGAACCGATGCGTTAAGTATCAATATATCAATATCGCCCGTAACCTTAAACAATTCATCGGCACAATCGGTCTTTGACAGATCCGCAACCACAGGTACTGAATTGGGAATTTTTGCAGAGGCGTTGGCTGTTTTTTCAAAGCTCGATATACCGTTTATAAAAACTTTAGCGCCGTATTTAGCTAAACATTCTGCAATTCCAAAACCGATTCCTTGCGTTGAGCCTGTAACAAGAGCTTTTTTGCCCGTCAAGTCAAACATCATTATATTTTACCTCCCAAAATATTTATAATTTGTCTCTATTATGTAGATTCTAAGATGCCTTTGAGATAACCTATGGCAAAAAGTCTGCCAAGCGCCGTATATCCCGGCAGATCCTGATTTTCACCCGCCATAAGCGGTACGTGATCCACACGTATCGGTACGTCCACATTGCACTTTTTATATAATTTCATAATATCCGACATATTAATAAGGCCGTTATCGTGGAACGTCTCGTTAAATTTCAATTTGTTACCGACGGCATTCCTGAAGTGGACAAAAAAGATCTTATCGGCAAGTTTGGGGATCACGTCGTACAAATCCTCCCCCATCATAAGATACGTTGCCTGACACATTGTAACTCCGAGATTGTCACTGTCAACAATACTTATCGCCTTTTTTATGTTCTCATAGCTTATCATTATCCTTTCAACGTCCCCAAGACGCTCAAGGGGCGGGTCATCCGGGTGAAGTGCTAACTTTATCCCGTGTTTTTCTGCAAAAGGAATAACCGCTTTTATAAAATATTCGTAGTTGTTCCACAACTGCTCAGACGTTATTCTCTCCCCTACCGGTTTGAAATCCTTTATATCAAACCCGGTCACATACGCATCTCCTCTTTCTTTGATGTCGCTTCTGGTCCTTAGCCACCCGATATGTGCCATAAAATTAAAGCATATGGTTCTTATATTTAAACTCTCCATGATCGGAAACATCTTTATCACTTTTTCGATAGCCTCGTCCCTTTTTTCATCACCTATCTTTATGTGATCGTGCAATTCATTAGGCATAGGCTCTATTACGACCGGAGTTATTCCAAAGTCAATAAAATTTTTATATACCTGCTTCCAATGTCCTTCATCATTGATATTGAAATCCTTTGTTTCGGGCAGACGAATAACACCATGCTCTACTCCGCATTGACGTGCATAATCCCATGTCAAATCACGTTGCGATCTAAAATAATCTGTAAGTAACATAAAGCACCTCCTACTCCATTTTAATGATACCATTTACCTTATATATCTGTCAATCCATAAAACAACACAAAAAGTTTTCTTTTTTACACTTGATTTTTCTCTTTTTTGTGATATTATTGTTATAGTAAATTTTTCAATTTTAGGAGCTGTTACGTAATAATGTTTAAGATTTCGGATATAATCCACCTAAGAAGAAACAAAATAGCGTTTAATACGACAAATAAAATTTTTGACACAATAAGCATCAGAATTTCCGGAGAAAGTTTATTTTTTTATAATAACGAAAAAGTCAAAGTAAAAAAAGGGGACATACTCTTTATCCCCTACGGGTCTGACTATTCACAAGAGACAGAGGGTGAAGAAATACTCTGCTTTCACCTTGAAAGCAATGTATATTTTCCTAAAAATATGCACGTCATACATTCAGAGAACGCCGAAGAGATATATGAGCTCTTCAAGGATGCATACAGCTTATGGAAAAAACAAGAAGATAATTATATGCTTTTATGCCTGTCCAATTTGTATAAGATAATTGCATTATCCGGCACAAAATTGTCATCGATGAATACCACACCCCCAAGCATCATAGACGCTTCCGTAGATTATCTGAACCAACATATGTATGATAAGTCGCTCTCTATAGATAAAGCCTCGAGATTATCTCACGTAAGCAGGACGTATTTTAACAAGCTTTTCAAAGATACGTATGAATGCACTCCGATTGAGTACGTTCATAAAACAAGAATAAATAAAGCAAAAATCCTTCTAGCAACAGAAAACTATACAAAAGCCGAGATAGCTCAGCTATGCGGTTTTACCGATATGAAATATTTCTATACCCTGTTCAAAAAAATCACAGGCTACTCAACAGGACAGTACTTAAAATTACACAAAACGGAAAATTGGCTATGAAAATCAACAAAGAAAAAATTAAAGAAAATCTTAAAAAAATCGTATATTTTCTTTTGAATCCCCGTCTGATATTGTGTCTTGGTATCGCATGGATGATAACAAACGGCTGGTCTTACATTCTGACTGCGTGCGGTACATATTTCCGTATACCTTGGATGACGGCAATAGGGGCAACGTATATGGGACTTTTATGGCTCCCTTTTACCCCCGAAAAAATACTTACAGTAATTATAGCTCTGTTTCTTTTGAAGCGTCTCTTCCCCAATGATAAAAATACTCTTGCGGTACTAAAAAAAGAATATGAAGCCGCAAAGAAATTTTTCCATAAGCACAAAAACAACTCAAATGATTATTAAATACCTCGATTTATAAAACAAAAAAGCACACGGCTAAATGAACCGTGTGCTTTTTTGTTATTTTTCAAAGCCCTGCAGAAAACCACTCGCATCTGCAGAACAAATGTCTCCGCCAACTACTTTGTTGCGATATACAAGAATATTGGCATATACCGTACCCTCGTATCCTTCATAGTTTGTTACCTCATATGTATAGCGGGTCAGCTTTTTCTTTTTGTATTTGCCAAGATCAAGTCCCTGACTCTTCTGAATTTCGTTATATCCGGCAAAAACCTTATCAAATTCAGCAGGAATAACCACTTCCTCACTCTCAATCGGCTCTGACGTGACGGTCCAGCCAAACTGCTCAAGGAATTTTATCCTATCCTCATTTGTCTTGATCCTACCATACGAAATACTGACAGTTTTTGTTCCTTCATTTGCCGACGCCGCCACGTTAGGCTCATACGAAGGCAAAAATGCTATCAGAGTTATCAGTGCAACAAGCGCAACGCACAGAATTCCAAAAAATTTGATCGTGTTCGCCCTAAGCGAATATACAAACATACTACCTTTCCTCCTCGGTCACGAAATTACTTCATTCAATTATATTTCGTAACGCAAGGATTTATGCAGGGTAAACCGATAAATAATTTCTTAAAAATCACAGTTAAATACAAAGAGCGTCTTGGACCAAAGCCCAAAACGCTCTTTGTATTTCCATGACGGATAATCTCGTAAAAAATTTAATTTCCTACAATCGCAAACATAACAATAACTACGATAGCAAAAATGATCGCTATTACTGTTGTAGCCTTTGAGAGCACCGCGTCAAAACGAGTACCCTTTGACTTGCCGAAGAATGTTTCAGCACCACCTGCGATAGTACCCGAAAGACGCTTATCTTTACCCGACTGCATAAGCACAGCCACGATAAGAAATACTGCCATTACGAGAAGAATAATTCCAAAAGCGAGTTCCATTTTATATTCCTCCAAAACATCATATACTTTAATGTGTGTCAAATAAAAACACATCAATAAGCAAAATTCTCATAGATTATATCACATTCGAAACGAAAATGCAATAGAAAACAAAAAAGTTTACAATTTAATGCAATTTGAGATAACCACAATCAAAAATTATCCGTATAACCAAGCCGACGGAACAAGAAACGTGTATGGGGCTGTGACAATGGCAAATACCAACGATAATATTATTCTGTGATTTTTGTTGTTTTTTCGGAACGTAATAAAGTAATTTAGAGAAAAAATTAAAATTGCAGAAATCATTAGTGCAGGTAAAGTTATGTACAGCTCATCTCCCATATGTCCAATCTCAAAAACAGCAACCATCAAAAACATATATAATGCACCTATAAAGTCGGATAAAAGTCCTATGCAATATATCTTCAATATATACTTTTTATAGCAAGCCTTTTTATCCGCAAACTTCAGTGCAATCATACTAATAAGTAAAACTAAACTGTCTATTATAAAGTTACCGGGCAAAACGATCAACCACATCTGCGGAAACATAAGCAGCATCCAAAGCGGGAACAAAACATTATAAAATTTAATGTCTTTTGAGGGCTGAAATCGTTTTTTCATAAAATATTCCTCCGAATTTTTTATATATTCGATTCTTTTCTCCTGATTACAAGCTCATGCATAATAGTCATAAGCACCAAAAGCACAAGCAGGTATATAGGAAGAGTGGAAATAGAGGTATAGTCCGCAATAACGCCAAACAACGGCGGCATAAGCAAAAAGCCTGTATAAGCAAACGCCATCTGAACGCCTATCATCGCTTGTGATTTATCTCTGCCAAATACGTCGGGCGTCATATGAATGATACAGGGGTATATCGGAGCACAGCCAAGTCCGACAATAACAAAGCCTAACAAAGCAAATGTCGAATGAAGCGGCATAAACAAAAGCACGATACCAACGCTTATGATCGCAAGTCCCATACGAATAAGACTATGATCTCCGAATCTCATAGAAAGAAAGCCGTTCGCCAATCTGCCAAATGTGACACCGGCAAAAAACAGACCCGCAAATCCTGCCGCCATCTCGGGTGTGAAATCCCATTTCTGAACAAGATAACTACTCGCCCACAGGGACGTCGTAAGCTCCAATGCACAATAACAGAAAAATGTTAAAAAACAAGGAATTGCACCCTTGATAGCAAATATCTCCTTGAATGAAAGCGGAGCTTCAAGTGATTTTTTCTCCGTATCATCTTTAACTTTTTCTATTTTTCCACCTTTATTCCATATCGGCAAGCTGATAAAAATAACAACTGACAACAATGCCTGTATTATGGCCACTGCCAAATATCCGTAATTCCAACTCTCAAAGTAAACAAGTGAAAAGCTCATGATGTATGGACTGATCGACGCACCTACTCCCCACATACAATGAAGCCAACTCATATGCTGTGCCTTATAATGCAAGGCCACGTAATTATTCAAAATAGCGTCTACACCGCCCGCACCGATACCGTAAGGTATCGACCACAAAATAAACAACCAAAATTTATTACTGATATAAAATCCGAACAAGCCAAGTGCCGTTAAGGTAGCACTCACCGCTGTAACCTTCCCTGCACCGAATTTATGCAACAGCTTACCGCTGTAAAGGCTCGACGATATCGTTCCGACACATATTGTCGCTGATATGATACCGGCAAAGGATACCGGAACGTTTATCTCTGAATGCAACACAGGCCAAGCCGAACCCAAAAGTGAATCAGGGAGACCAAGGCTTATAAAACAGATGTATATAAGTGCTAATAATAAGCTACCCACTTTTCATTACTCCAATTTATAGTTTATTAATTTGCTTTATACCGCAAATGGATAATTAGTCCAAAAAAGCTAACGTTTATCATAGACAAACGTTAGCTTTTTTGTGGCGGAGGGAGTGGGATTCGAACCCACGTGGGCGTTAGCCCAAACGGTTTTCAAGACCGCCTCGTTATGACCACTTCGATATCCCTCCGTAAATAGACGGAACAGCGTACATCATATACGGAGCCGGTAAGCTTGCCGAATCCACTTCGCAACATTCGCTGCAAGGCGAACCCCCTTCGTGATGCATACTGTACATTCCATCGGATTATTTAATTGATACGCATTGCATTATACCACAAAAAAATATGTTTGTCAAGAGTTTATTTGTCAAAAAGTCCTCGGTTTATCTTAAAAACCGAGGACTTTTTGACAAAATTATTTACCTGTCTTGTTTTCTTCCGCAATTCCGACAACAGCATCAACAGGCATAGAAAATGCGATCCCCTGACCGGGTGTTTTCAGGCCCACCGCCCCATAGAGCGCGTGCAGTATATCGTTTTTTATCTCGGACGGTACAAGGATCATTACGATCTCCTTCTCCGGCTGTACTGTTATCTGAAACAACTTCTCTGCCTCGCTGTTAGCAGTTCCTCTTGCGTGTATAACCGTTCCGCCTCGTGCACCAAATTCTCTCGCCGCCTCCATGACCGCCTCTGAAAATCCGGCATTTACTATACAAAATATTACTTCGTGCTTAAATTTCATTTTGCCCCTCCTATGACGGTAAATTCGCTAAAAACTGATAAATAGCAACGCCTATAGTCCCTGTCATAGGAACTGTATATGCAATACCTTTGCCATTTTTTATCGTACGGAATTTTTCTTCTAATACCGAGAGAGCCTCTGCGGCTTTTTCCTCTTTTATAACGCTTATAATAACGCTTTTTTCGGAATCGGCAAGCCCGAGAAGGTTAAGTGTTGCCGTCGGTGCCGTTCCCTGTGCCGCCAAAGTAAGCTGCATATTCACTTCAAACGATTGAAGCAGATCCGCATAAAACTCGGCTTTTTTTCTGTCAACGACCGTAAAAAGAAGCTGTAATTTCTGAGGAGCCAGATTTTGAGATGATTTTGTCCTGCTTATATCCGATTTTTCGGGTTGTTTTTTCATGTCCGCTCCTCCTTTACATAAAATTGATGATCTGCTCGTCATCTGCCGCCAAAATTCTCTTCATAGCGATCCTGCGACGAACGTTATTTGTAAGAACTGCTTTGAAACCGAGAACCTGTATTGTAATAAGCGGTGTCATTGCAACCATCGCAACTATACCGAAGGCAAGACTCATGATCTTTGCTTCCCCCTGAAGTGCATAGCAAACGCCTACCGATAAGGGTAATATAAATCCGGAAGTCAGAGGGCCACTCGCAACTCCGCCCGAGTCAAATGCAATAGCGGTATAAATACCGGGGACGAAAAATGAAAGACCGAGAGAGATAAAATATCCCGGAATAACGTAATAAAGAATGTTAAAATCAAAAATTATACGCAACATCGAAAGTCCGAGAGATATACCGACACCTGCCGAGAGTGCAACCATCATAGACTTACGGCTGACAGTGCCGTCCGTAATATCCTCGACCTGCTTATTAAGCACGTGAACCGCAGGCTCCGCCAAAACAACGACGGTACCCAGAACGAATCCGAAGATAACTATCACCGCACTCGGTGCCTCCGCAATTTCCGTACCTATCTTATAACCGATCGGCATATATCCAACGTTAACAGCTGTAAGGAAGATCACAAGACCTATAAACGTATAAGCTATACCAACCGATATACGCATCAATTTTTTGTTCGGGAGCTTCAAGCAGAATATCTGAAGAATAACGAAGAATGCAACTATAAGTCCAAGTGCTATTGCAACCTCCTCCGTCGTATGAAAAATCCTCTCAAAAAGTGCTTTGCCGAGAAAATTGTCAACATTATAATCAGGGATAGCATAACCGATATCACCCTTTACACCGACTCCAAGCAACATAACGGCAAGGATCGGGCCGATAGAACACATTGCGATAAGACCGAAGCTGTTCTCTCCCACATTTTTACCGCCCAAGGTCGCCGCAATACCAACGCCGAGAGCCATGATAAACGGAACCGTTATCGGACCGGTCGTAACTCCACCCGAATCGAACGCAAGAGCCAAAAAGGACTCGTTCCCACCGAGGATCACAAGCGATGCCATAGCAAAAAGCAACATATAGAAAAAGATGAGCATAGAAGAAAGCTGTTTTTTGAATATGATCTTGAGCACAGACAACAAAAGAAATAATCCAACACCTACTCCAACTGTAAAAATAAGCGTCGTTCCGTCAATTACCTCAGCCACTTGTGCGGCAAGAACCGATAGATCAGGCTCTGCCACAGTTATCAAAAGCCCCATAAGAAAGCATACAGACAAAAGCAATTTTACATTACGTGAACTCGAAAGTCCGGCACCTACATGCTCTCCCATAGGAGTCATTGCTATGTCCGCACCGAGATTGAACATTGCAATTCCAATAATAAGAAAAAGCGTCGACACCAAAAATACGCATAATTCTTTTGTTGTCAAGTTAATAAGTGGCGTCAAATTAAGAATGAAAACTATAATAGCCACAAACATCACTGAAGTTGTCGCTTCCTTTATTTTCTTCAGCAAAATGTTTCCCAAGTCGGCATACACTCCTTCAAATACAACTTATATGATAATATTATACCATATATATCGCGATGCGTCAAGGAATTTTACTGTTCAAAATTCTATACTAAAAAGCCATACTCTTTGAATTTTTAGAGGGGATAATAAAAGCCCCGAGATGTTGCCAAAGGCAACAGCACGGGGTATATTTATATTTTTTTGATATTTTTGTATGGTGGCGGCAGATGTTCCAGGCGACAAAGAATAGTCGCAAGGGGTATGATTATCACAGATACCGCTAAATTAGCGCATCCGTGAATCATATCAAACACAAAGCCCGAAGCTATCCAGGCAAGCGTTGCTTTGAAGTCAAGACCAAACATCAATGCCTCGGCAGGAGCGTACAATATTCCAAAAAGGAACCCGTGCAATCCCGCCACAACAGAACAAATTACCGTCGTAATACCTACATGAAGCCTTCTCGGGATCAGCATTGCCAATCCCCAAAGAATAGTCCATATGTAAAGATACGGTAACCACCACATATTAAACGTACCGTATAAGCCAATAAGAAAAACATACAAATATATCGGAATAAGTGCTTTTACCCGATACACAAGCGTATATGCGATTATCAGCGGTGCAAGAAAGTGAACGTTCGGTGCCCAATCCATAAACGCATCTGCAATATATAATAACGTTCCAAGCATCGAAAAAATCACAAGCTCTCTTATGTGGTTTATGTAGCGTTTTCTGTTCCCCTTAACAGGAGCCATACTCAATTACCCTTTAGTATATTCAATACTGAAAACATCACCATCGGAAATCGGAGTTGTATCGATACCCGTACTCAGATACGAACCGTCCTTATAAAAAGACCAATACGCACCATCAGCATCATAATCCGCTCTCTCGCCGTTAACGACCTTTACATAAAGGCCGTACATACTCTCGTCACCTTCAACAAGATTTTCCTGTTCAAGTGCACCGCGAAGAAATTCTTCGCTTGTCGTGATCACAAAATCGGTCACCACACCGTTTGAGTTCTTGACCTTCACCGTAATTGTAATCTCGGCTCTTTCTGTGTCACTTCCGTCATTTTCGGAGACTGCGTTACTGTCACCACCATTGTTATTTCCGCAAGATACAAGCGTAAACATCATCGCCGCAACGACAACGAACACAAGCATAAGCGAAAACAAACGCATAAGATTTGTTTTTTTCATGCTTAAATTCCTTTCTTTTTTTGGGCTCATGTCCCCATTCTTCAAGATATACAGCAAAGCAACAGCCTGACATCGAGGCGCCTGTCTTTTTCGGGGCAAGTATTCCGACTCTGAGCATAAGGAACGGCCTTCTCGGATATCTCCAATGACCTTTTACGGATCTGTTGCGGCAGATCTGTTCCCCGCTTTTTTCATCACGGCGACGGGCTCGTTTGGGATTTTCACCCAATTCCATATTAAACCCTTGCGGGTACCCCTGCAAATATATCAACTGGTATTTTAGCACAAAAGCCTCTATATGTCAACATTTAAAACAAAATTGCCACAAAAAGTAATTTCTGTATTGACATAAAAAAACAGATGTGTTATAATATAAAAAAGTCCGAAAATCACGGTTGTGTTTTGGCGATTTTGAACAATTTTTGGGAGTTTCAATTGTCAAAAACAACTCAAAAACGGAAATTTTTGAACAGAGCCGATATGAAATCACAGGCTTATGCGAAAAACAAATTATATGGAGGCAAAAATCATGAAAAAAACCTTAAGTAGAGCATTGGCAGTACTCCTTTGTGTGCTTATGCTTGCAACGACACTTATCTTCACTTCCGCTGCATCCTACAACGATGTAAAAAAAGGTGATTGGTATGAAGACTTTGTTGGCTATATGTCAAAAAAGGACATTATTAACGGTTATACCGACAACACATTCCGCCCTAACGATTTCGTAAAGCGTTGCGAATTCATCAAAATGATGGTTGAAGCTTTCGGTCTCACAACCGAAGCTGACATCGATTTCGAAGATGTTAACAGCAACGATTGGTATTATACATATTACCGCAAGGCAGCAGCACAAGGCTTCCTTGGAAAGATTTTCAAGGGTACAAAAATGGAACCTCAGAAGTACTTGACTCGTGAAGAGGCTGCAGGTCTTCTTATGGCTTATCTTAACTATTCCAAGAACGCAAAAGCCTCCGAATCAACCTTCGCTGACTTTAACACAATCTCTGCTGAATACAAGGACTACGTTCTTCAGGCAGCTAAAGCAGGCATTATAAACGGTTTCGAAAAGGATGGCGTATATAACTTCCGTCCCACAGAAACTCTCCGTCGTGCACAGGCTGCAAAGATACTTTCCGTTTCTGCAGGTACTATAGCCGATAAGGATATGTATGATGAGCTCGAATTTGATGGCAGTGACAACCTTACCGTTACAGCTGCTGTAACTCTTACAAATATCTACATACCCGGTAATGTTATCATCTCCGAGGGTATTACGAATGGTACTGTTAAGTTCGTAAATTGTACGATCGGCGGCAATATTTACGACCGTAGCACAGCTAATGTTGAGTTCAAGAATAACGGTGATGTTGTTGTTCCTGATGATACAGAATCTTCTGCTCCTGATACAGAATCTTCTGCTCCCGACACAGAGTCTTCTGCTCCCGATACAGAGTCTTCTGCTCCCGACACAGAATCTTCTGCTCCCGATACAGAGTCTTCTGCTCCCGACACAGAGTCCTCCGGACCTGAAACAGAAGACAACGACGGTTGGATTGGTGTAACACCGTAAATTTAATAATTTTAGGGGATACCTTACCGGTATCCCCTTTATTTTTTATAATTAGAACGAGGGCGGTATATTTACCGCCCTCGTTCTATATTATTTAGGAAGTCTTACAAGAGTTCCTCTTTTGTACAAAAAGAAGCATTTTGATAAATCATCTTTGCTATATAATACGATTGATTGACAATCCGTTTTGCTGGTATAACAATACGCCTCGCAATTCACAGATGCAGCAGTCTCAGCTTCATCAGCAGGTACGTCTATTGCTTCTTCTTGACATTGAATTTTAGACATAAAATCATCCTCTAAAGATTTATCATCTTTGCTCACATAAAAATTGGACGCATCAGAATTTTCAATCTCTGCCACTTGCTCCTCAGTTGCATATAAATTTCCGTCGTCCTTGTCAAATTCAGCTCCGCCGCTTATATCATACGACATGGATTTGCCATTTGCATTTTCTGCACTAAAATCCATACTGGTCTTGAACATAGGACTGTTAATAACAGCAAGGCAAAGAACCGCCGCAACTCCCGCTCCGCACCAAAGTCCGATTTTACGCATACGAGACGATATGCTGATCTTTTCTTTTGCCTTCTGCACATTTACCGATTCCATTATCTTCAAATGAAGATCGTCCGGTATATCAACTGTTTGTCTGACGCACAGCGAAATATCGGAGAAGTGCTCCAAAAGTTCTCTGCAATCATTACAGCTTTCTATATGATTTCTAATTTTTTCAGCGTCATTTGCCTCAAGCTCACCATCAAGATATGCAGAGATATCTTCACGAACTCTATCGCAATCCAACACCGTTAAATTATCTTTATCATCTATCATAAATAAGTATCCTTTCACATCTGGTGCTATATAATAGACGGACTATTTTAGAAAATGTTCCGCTTTTGAAGATATTCTTTTACTAAATTTCTCGCCCTGAATATCTTACTCTTAACGGTACCCATTTCAATCCCCATTATATCACTTATTTCTTTATAAGAAAGTCCCTCGGTTTCCCTCAAAATAAGAATCTGACGATAATCGTCGTCAAGAGAAGCGATAGCCGCCCGAACTGCTTCAATCTGTTCTTTTCTCTCATAAGAACGCACAGGATCAGATGATATATCATCATCTGCTATCTCAATTTCCTTTGTCTCACCCTCACTATCCGTTACCGTTAGTGTATCACTGCGCCTTATACTTTGCTTTCTCAAAAAATCAAGCGAACAATTCCTCGTCATTCGCAATATATAGGAGTACCACGACTTTATTTGGGTGAAATCACTCTCGCCCAACAGCATCTGCCATAATTTTATAAATGTCTCTTGAGAGACGTCAAGAGCATCTTCACTATTTCTAGTTATTTGATATGCAAGTTCGTAAACACCCTTCTCGCATATAGAAACGATCTCTTCAAACGCTCTGTCGCTCCCCTTACCAGATCTAACTTTTTGAGCCAATCTCAAAATTCGCTCATCTCTACTCTGCGACGAGCTTTGCGAAAAAAACTCAAGTATTTCTGCCATAGTCTCCTCCTTTCCTCTTATTTTTTGAGAAAAATATCAATTTTTGCACTCAGCGACAATTTCCTCTACTATACTTTTTACATCTTCAAGTGTTTCAGCAGAATTTATGCGGTGTCTTGCAGCAGCGGCACCGGACACCCCTTTTATATACCAAGAAACGTGTTTTCTTGCTTCTCTTGACGCAATATATTCGCCCTTCTCTTCTGCCATTCGATAGGCTTGTCCGAGAGCTGTATTCAACTTTTCGCGGAGTGATGGATACGCATATATCTCCCCTGAAGTTAAGGCGCGGATTTCTCCGAATATCCAAGGATTTCCTAAAGCACCTCTGCCTATGGCGATACCGTCACAGTCGGTTATCTCATACATTCTCAAAGCATCTTCTGCCGTATATATATCTCCGTTTCCTACAACGGGAATTTTTACTGCTTTTTTCACTTCGGCAATAATACTATAGTCAGCTTTTCCCTCGTACATCTGAGCTCTTGTTCTTCCGTGTACGCAGATCATCGCCGCCCCGCTCTGCTCTACCATTTTTGCAAGCTCAGGGGCGTTTATGCTTTCTCTGTCCCAGCCAAGACGCATCTTAACGGTCACAGGCAAATTCACCCTATCACAAACCGCACGAACTATCCTTGCGGCAAGGGAAGGATCTTTCATAAGCGCGCTTCCCTCTCCGTTATTCACAACTTTATGAACGGGGCACCCCATATTTATATCTATTGCAGTTGGTTTTGCCGTACTTTTATTTCCGAAATAGTCCCCGCTTTCAATAAGCCCTGCCGCTTCCGCCATAAAAGAAGGCTCTCCGCCAAAAAGCTGAACGCTCATCGGAAGCTCCTCTTCTCTTACCGCCGCAAGCGGCGCTGTACGAGAAAGCTCTGTATTCTTTTTTTTGCATTTCTGTTCATAGCAAAGTGCCTTTGCGGAGATCATTTCGCTTACTGTAAGCTCCGCGCCGCAAGCTCGGCAAACTTCTCTGAATGCATAGTCTGTCGCCCCCGCCATCGGTGCTAAAACAAGACCGTGTTCTATTTTTGTCTCGCCGAGCGAAAACCCTTTCAAATCAAGCTTTTTCATTGTATATCTTTCTTAAATTATAAATTTCAAACTTTACTACTTGTGGTATTTAGTTCCTTTTATTATATTAAAAGCCCGATAAACCGCCTCAAGCAAAATAACTCTCATAAGCTGATGCGGAAAAGTCAGCTTTGATACAGAAAGCTTAAGATCACAAGCATTTTTTACACGATCACTTAGCCCATGAGATGACCCAATAACAAAGCATATTTCGCTATGTTCTATCGTCCCTTTGTCAATAAGAAGAGCAAGTTCCTCAGATGAGAATTGCTTTCCCTCAACACACATTGCAATTTTATAAGCTTTCGGTGAAAGTAAAGGCATAATAACCTTAGCTTCACTCTCAAGTACCGTATTTATTTCATTTTGCGATGGGGAATCTCCTATTTTAGTCTCTTTCAACTGAATATTTTCAAAGCGGCAAAAGGCTCCAAGACGTTTAACGTACTCCGCCTCCGCTTCTCTAAGATACCCCTCTTTCAAATTTCCTATCGTTATAAATTTAACCGTTATCATATCTCTAAAACAACCTCGAAGGAATATCTCTGTCTGCTACCGCTATATGTATATTATCATTACCAACAGCCATAACAGTCTCCGTTAATGCAAGAGATGGCTCGTTGTTTACCTCACTCAAATGTGCCAAAAGTATATTTTGTGTCCCCTCGACGCAAAGCTCTGCCGCAAAAGCGGCACAATCAACATTTGAGAGATGCCCTCTTCTCGACATTATACGCATTTTAAGAACCTCGGGATAAGGACCGCACATAAGCATATCAATATCGTGATTAGATTCGAGAATAACGTCTCGACACCCAAAAAGTCCTGCTCTGACACTCTCATCAACATGACCTATATCGGTAGCAAGACCTATCGCACAACATTCACTTTTTCCGTCATCGTCTATCGCTTCGTATTCTATACGGTATCCGACACTTCCCATACTGTCATGAGGAGTAACAAAGGATTTTACCTTAACCTCACCCATAGCCACCTCGCATATCGGGGAATGCTCAACTAAGCAACCAAAAAGACCGCCCTCTCCAAGAGTACGTAAGCGAGCAGAAGAACGACCGCAAACGTGAACGGGTACGTGATGCTTTTTCGTCAAGACCTCAAGTGCTCCTATATGATCGGTATGCTCGTGAGTAATAAAGATCGCCTCAATATTACTTATATCCGTACCGATACTCTTGAGAGCGTTGCAAAGAGTACGGGCACTTTTTCCTGCATCAATGAGAAATTCATGTCCGCACAAATTAAAATATACTGAATTGCCGCTTGACCCCGAATATAAAGTATAAACTGAATTCATTTTATCTATTTCCTTGAAATCACTTAAATATAAAACAAACAGAAAAAACGGTAATTGTGTTGATGGGCGAAACAAACATCGGTCTAAAATTAAACCGTTTTTTCGCCCGTCTTCACTATTTTATTTGAAAAAGATATTTCAACTTTTTTATATAACCTTTACAGCTCCAAAAGGACGAATTCTAAGAATCAAACAAGCGCCCTCTCCAAATGCTGCATCCATATAAACCTTAAAGCCTTCGGCGTGCTCTGCCGGAACAAAAGCCTGAATAGTACCTGCAAATCCGCCGCCATGCACACGGAACGCCGCTTTTTTACCACTCAAATATTTTTCAGCTAAGCAAAGAGCAAGAGAAAGTCCCTGCTCACTCAAATTCTTCGTTGTATATACGTTCTGCAAATAACAGAAGCTTGAGCGACCCGAGGCAATAACATATTCAAAGAATTTGTCTATATCACCTGCACAAAGTGCCGCCTTTTGCTTATCAACTCTCTTATTTTCCTCAAAGAAGTGGAGCGCACGCATGATCGCTCTGTCTCCAAGCTCTTGGCGCATTTGCGGAATAGCCGCAATAACCTCTTCTTCTTCTACTTCTCTTAAATATTTTTTGCCGAATTTTGCCGCCACCGACTTCATCTCGCTCGGAACAGATGCATAATCATCGCTAAGGTCGGCATGATTGCCTCCCGTGTTAACTATGCAAAGGTTATAGCCCGCTCTCGAAAGATCAAAATCCATCTTCTCGATCAACGGCTCGCCCTCTTTTGCAAAATCTATGCTTACAATACCGCCGGCAGCACATGCAACCTGGTCCATAAGTCCGCAGGGTTTACCGAAAAACTCATTCTCAGCGTACTGTGCAAGAATCGCGATCTCTGTGTTATCAACCTTTCCGTCATTATAAATATGATTTAGAATATTACCTATCATATCCTCAAATGCAGCGGAAGAAGATATACCCGAGCCTTTTAGCACGTTTGAAGTTGTGTAAGCATCAAAACCACCTATTTTATGACCGTTTTTCAAGAATCCGGCACACATTCCCGCGATTATCGACTCCGATGTGTTATATTTTTCTGTCAAAGGCTTATTGTAAATTGAAAAATCAACAACGTCCTCTGCAAATCCTTCACTCTTTACCCGAATAACGCTATCCTCTCTGGGAGACGCTATTGCAATAATATCGAGATTAAGTGAACCTGCGATGACTCTGCCGTGATTATGGTCGGTATGGTTGCCCGATATTTCAGTTCTTCCGGCAACGGAATACGCAGCAACCTCTCTGTCTGCTCCATATAGCTTTTCAAACTCACCGATAGCTTTTATGTATCGTGACTTCTGCTCTGACAGGGCATTTTCTCCGTAAAGAACTCTCAGCATTTCATCAGCACAACCACTCTCGATCGAATTTATAAGTTCTCTTGTATTCATTTTCATACTTTCCTTTCGTCAGAAAAACATTTTTTCATTGTATTGTAACACATTTCTTTCAATAAGACAACTGTTTTAGATAACAAAAATGTTAATTTTATTTGTAACCCCCTGCAAAAAATAAGAATATACTGCTACAAAAGCGGTCTTTCCCGCTCATTTGGAGGTTACATATGAAAATTTACGTTTTCCGCCCACCCTCATTTCTTGCCTCTATTCTAAAAAAATTCACTCGTAAAAACAGCTCAAAATAAATTGTTTTCAAATAAAAAACTGAGGAGCTTTTAACTCCTCAGTTTTTTAATCTTTTGATTCTATAACGAGCATTGCACCTTTACGCACGGAAACGAGAGCAACGTTCCCTTCTATTTCGTTACTGACAGCAAACTGATTATTTCTCATAAGCTTCGCGTTTTTGAGAGGATATTTACACCCTTCAACCGAAACCCCGCGACAGACCTTGTCAAGACAAACAAGAGAAAGATATTTATAATCACTCTTTGCAACAAGAAGACTATCATTTTCAAGATAACGAACTCTGTTATATCCGTTTGTAATATAACAATGAATTCCTCTCGCCTTCATATCGGCAAGTATTCCGAGAGACGAGAGTGTATGGTCAAGCCGAGTTCCAAGAGAGCCTATTATAATGATATCGTCAGTCCCTCGCTCTATTGCGATCTCAAGCGCCGCCTGAGTATCAGTCAGATCCTTTTCGCAATTAAGACGAATAAGCTCTATTCCATCAGGCACGCTTGCACTTCCAAGCGAATCGAGGTCGCCAACAAGTATATCGACTCTCGCCCCCAAAGCTCTCGCATTCAGATATCCGCTATCCGCCGCGATCGTAATATCGTCTTTCGTAGGGTTCTCCGTAATATTTTCGGTAAATACTTCACCGCCACTGTATATAAATGCTTTCATATTGATTTAAGGTCAGTTTTTATCCCAAGCCTTTTTCTCCTTAAGTACATTATACATAGATATGAAGCTGTTATGCCGTGACTTTGCGATTTTTCCCTCTCTCACAGCCGAGAGAATAGCACAGCCTTCTTCCTTCGTATGTGTGCATTTGGTATATTTACAAAGTCCTATATAATCGTCAAACTCACGCATAGTAAGCGGAAGATCATCTTTTGTAAAAAAATCAAATCTCTCAAAATCAAGCATACTGAAACCCGGTGTGTCGGCAATACAACCTTGCTCAAAATCCTTATCTATCGGAAAAAGCTCAACGTGACGCGTCGTATGCCTTCCCCTCTCTATTTTTCGACTTATGTTTGAGGTGTCAAGCTTAAGCGAGGGAAACAGAGTATTCATCAAGGTTGATTTTCCAACACCGGAAGCACCCGCAAATGCCGCAGTCTTACCCTTAAGCTCCCTATATACAAAATCTTTGATGTCATCAACGCCCTCTCCCGTAACACAGCTTAAGACAAACACTTTATATCCCGCAAGAGTATATACTTCGGCGAGCTGTCTTGCTTTTTCCATGTCAAGCTCACATTTTTCTATAACTACAACTGCTTCAATACCGCTATGCTCTAAAATTGAGAGCATTTTATCAATAGTTTCCTCAACAGGAGCGGGAGAAGCCGCCGCCATAGAAACGAACATCATATCTATATTGGCAACAGGAGGTCTTATCAGAGAATTGCGACGAGGAAGCACCTCAGCTATCATTATGTCTCTGCCACCCTCCTTTGGAGTGGTGTTCTCACCGTCCGAAACATAAGAACCATCGGTATAAATAACCTCTACTTCGTCCCCTACGATCGGAGTTATACGGTTATGTCTGAAAACCCCTCGTGCTCTGCATTCGACGAGCTTTTCCGAGAGCGGATCTCCGCCTTTCTTGGCAAGACGGACGATATAAAGACCGCCTACCCCTTTAACTATCTTCCCTTTTGTACGGTATTCCATATTACCTCAATTTTCATCTGTTTCATAGTCTGTTAAGCAAACAAAACGTGAAGAAAGCTCTATCGAACCATTCTTTTCCGTCAATTCTATCATTCTTCCGCCTCGAAGAGCATTATTCGTTTCAAAGGTACCGCCAAATCCGTATCCGTCATAACCGATACTCGCACAGTACCCAAGCTCGATCCCGCAATATTTTCCCGAGAACGAATTAAGATGATCGTGCCCGACGTAAAGTCCAAGAACGTTTCTAGCCTCAAGTAAGGCGGCAAACAATCCTGAATTTACGGGAGAAGACGAGATGTTTTCTCCCTTCTCGCCCGAAAATCCCGTAAGATAAGGATTCTCATAGATTACAGAAAACTCATGTATAGGTGTGTGCGTTATCATAACAGTCGGCAAATAACCACCGCTTTCTCTGTCAAGGATCTTTGCGTTTTCACTGAACCAAGCGATCTGACTTGTTGTAACGTATCCGTAATCCGTACCATTTTCACTATAATCAGCGATGATCCCGTCACCTGCCGCACCCGTATTCGTTTTTGATATCATAGGAACCTGTCCCATTGCCCAAACACCAAATATCGGAGACGAGCTTGAGTTCCCTTCTCCCGCAGAATAAATAGGCAAGAAATAACTCACCGTACCGTCTTTTAGATAATC
>JAFYLR010000055.1 GCA_017550115.1 Clostridia bacterium
ACGGCAGGTAGCTCCCGTTTCTTCACTAAGCTCACGCAGAGCTGCTTCTCTGGGATCCTCGTCCCCTTCCTCGAGCTTTCCCGCAGGAATCTCGAGCACCATCTCACCGTGTGCATATCTGAACTGTCTGACGCATATAACGTCACCGTCGTCTGTCAGAGGCAGAACGCATACCGCCCCTCTGTGATGCACTATTTCTCGCGTGCCTTCCTTTCCATTCGGAAGCGTAACCTTATCAACGCAAACTCTTATTACTTTACCGTCAAAAATTTCTTCAGAAGAAATCTTTTTCTCTTCAAAATTCATATAAACACCCCCATTATCCTATATATTATACTATATTTTCTCTCCAAAGTAAAGGAATTACTTGATTTATTTGTAATAATTAGTTATAATCTAAAATGCAAGGATCATTTGAACGGAGCAAAAGATGAATAAAGAAGAACTTTCAAGACTCTCTCTTGTAATAGGAGAAGAAAAAACAGAAAAATTAAAAAACAGTAGGGTTGCCGTTTTCGGAGTCGGCGGAGTCGGCGGATACGTATGCGAAGCACTTGTAAGAAGCGGTGTTGGGCATATTGATATTTTCGATAACGACATAGTTTCCCCATCAAACCTCAATCGTCAAATAATCGCTCTTCACTCAAGCATCGGAAAGAAAAAAGTTGACGTTATGGCATCTCGTCTGCTTGATATAAATCCCGAGCTTGACATTCAGGTGCATGACGTGTTTTACAGTCCCGAAAATTCAGCATCTTTTCCGCTTGATATATACGATTATATAGCTGATGCCATTGATTCTGTTCCGTCAAAAATCGAACTGATAAAAAAAGCCACTGAAGCGGGAATAAAAATCATATCGTCAATGGGCACGGGCAATAAGCTCGATCCATCTCGGCTCGAAATTTCGGATATTTCAAAAACCGAATACTGCCCGCTTGCAAAAACAGTAAGAGTGGCACTTAGAAAAATAGGAATCAACCATCTCCCCGTCGTTTTCTCTCGCGAAGAACCTAAAAAACGCGGTGGCGAATCTGACAGCGGACACACCCCCGGAAGTACGGCTTTCGTTCCCGCGGTGGCAGGATTGCTTATAGCGTCAAAGATCGTACGGGATATTACAGAATTAAATTAAATAAAAGAACATCGGAGTGTCTTATTCCAAGGCACTCCGATGTTCTTTTATTTTCATAAAATCAACTGTTCTTCATTATTATCTGCTCAACCATGTCAGCAACGTCTTCACAGCTGTCGCAGCATTTTTCAAGCTTATCATAAACCGCAGTCCAGGAAGCTATCGAAACAGGATCCTGTTCTTCGGTATAAAGCTTTCTTACCGCCATAGTATAGAGCCTGTCGCCCTCTTCTTCCAAATGATTTATCTCTATGATCTTGTCCTTTAACTGCGTGGATTTGCGGAAATTATGCAACTCAGAGCCCATTTCCTTAAGAGCCTGACAGCATCTCTGGACAACATCGGAAAAATCTATGGCATCCGAGCGAATTTCGGTAATATTAAACATATACATACATCTGACAACGTCTTCAATACAGTCGGTCACATCATCGATAGCAGAAGCAAGCTCAACTATATCCTCTCGCTCGATAGGCGGCAAAAATTCTTTCACAAGACGCTCCATCATATCGTGCTTCAGCTTATCACCGATATGTTCGATCTCATGTATCTTCTCCATTCTCTCGGAGATGTTTGAAGGATCGTAATTTTCAATGCTTTTTTTGAGCATCACCGCCGCATCGCTCGAACAAGAAATTCCTTTTGCAAATGTATCAAAATAATAGTTATTTTCCTTTTTAGCCATGATTTTTCTCCTTAAAAATTAAAATATCCACATGAATAATTTAGCCATCAAGAAACCTATAAGACCGCATCCGGGGAACGTCAATATCCATGTCAGCACCATTTCCTTAACAACACCCCAGTTAACGTTTGATAATCTGCGTGCAGCACCTACACCCATAATAGCAACTGTTTTGGTATGCGTTGTGGAAACCGGGATACCTGTAAGAGAAGATAATAACAAGCAACCGGCACCCGCTAGGTCTGCGGAAAAGCCTTGGTATTTCTCCATTTTTACCATATCCATTCCAACCGCTTTTATGATACGGTATCCGCCGATAGACGTTCCAAGTCCCATAACCACACTGCAAAGAACCATCAGCCATATCGGGATTATAAAATTATTAGCATCGGCTTGTCCGTTAACGAGAAAAATACCGAGCATAAATACGCCCATAAATTTCTGACCGTCCTGAGCACCGTGCATAAATGCCATAGCGGCTCCGCCTGCTATCTGTCCGCCCTTGAAAAATCCTTGTGTCCTTCGTCTGTCAATTCTTTTACATACAAGCTCTGTGCATTTAACAGTCACCCAACCAAAAACAAATCCAAGAACGGTCGAAAGTCCAAGTCCGTATATAACCTTTATCCACTCACCGCCGTTTATACCGTCAAAGCTTCCGTGAAGAGCGATAGCGGCCCCCGAAATTCCTGCGATAAGAGCATGGCTCTCGCTTGTCGGTATTCCAAACCACCATGCAGCCGTTGCCCAAAGCACTATCGCAAACAATGCCGCACACAAAGCAACCAATGCCTCCTCGGAATTTCCGCCAAAATCGACCATGTTGTATATAGTAGCAGCAACACTTGCGTTTATCATCGTCATAAAGAAAACACCGAGAAAATTGAATACCGCTGCCATAAGTATTGCGGCTTTAGGAGACATTGCCTTGGTTGAAACACAGGTAGCTATTGCGTTCGGAGCGTCTGTCCAACCATTAACAAGCACTACTCCAAGTGTAAGCAGTACCGTAATTGCCAACACCGGATTTGATACTAATTGGGAAAGAAAATCCGCTAAAGAAATTGTCATATTTTCCTCCGTTATGTATTTATGGGAATATGTTGCAAAAAATCAAAAATCAACAAAAAAACACATTTCAAACACTGTAATTATATCATTTTACCCACTTTGTGTCAATAGAAATCAAACAATTTTGACCGGCCCGAAAAACATTTTTTCAAAAGCAACAAAAATCCCCATAACACATTCAGCAAATTTTATTCGCCGTCGTATTATGGGGATTTTTTTAATTAAAAATTTTAGCGGTGTTTAATATAAGCGTACTATAGAGGAAAAGGACGTCGGCATTCTCAAAATTAACATAATTACCTACCATCGTACTCTGCATATAACGAATATCAACAAGAGTGACCTTTGAATATCCTTCAACAAGAAGCGGGGAGATACTGCTTCCGAACGAATCACGGAAAATAACCAGCTCTTTATCATTTTTTGCATTAGGATTTTCAATGATAATTAAAGGATCTGCTCCGCCCAAGAACATCTCGTAAGGGTCACGTCCAACAGCCTTTTTCATATCGTAAACAGTCGTTTTCATAGGAACGCCCTTTGCGTAACTTGTTACGATACAGGAGTCAAGAGTATCGCTTGTGAGATATTTTATGGTGTCCGGTTTCATTGGAAGTGCCGCCTGACCGTAATAAACCCCGTAAAAAGGATGGTCGAGCGTATTTACCTTATAATCCGTCTCAACGAACGAGCCCATAGCCTCGAGTATCTTTTTTGCTACTTGCGTTATAGCCTCCTGACGCCAATGGGTGTCGGTTTTGTAATAATCATCGATTTCAAGAAGATCGTATATATCTATATACTCCGCAAAATCCGCACTTCCAACGATCATTTCGTTCAAACGGTCATAATCAAGAGCGAGATACCCGTTCTGCTCGGCAATAAAATAATTCTTATCGGGAATGATCGAAAGATATATGCTGTCTGTCTTCCCTTTCATATAAGTTTCATATAAATACTTAAACTTCTGAGAAGCGTATTCGATCATATCTTCTTTGAGCGGATATTCGATCTTTGAAGCTTGTCCGTCGGCGATATATATATCGTTATTGTCCTTCTGGCAGAACACGTAATTTGCAAAGATAGCCTTAAGCGTTCTGAAAGAATCTCTGAAGGGGAATGCGTCTATTGCATACTTTTCAAACTTTGACATAAAGCTGTCGTTATACTCAACGCCGTCCTTCATCACGTTCTCGAACGTGAAATCCGGAAAGCTCTCGGGTTCACGTCTCTCGGCTTCCAGAAAATCTTCTTTAGGCATAAAGAGGCAGAGTGCCGTGAGCGAAAAAAGAATTATCGCCATAGATACGCAAACAACTATATTTTTGATTCTTGTATTCATCACTGCACCTCCTATTAAAATCTGAAATAAAGGAACGGACTGAATGAACCGTCAACAAGATAGGATACCGATACCAAGAAGATCACTATGATCAAGACAGGCTCTAAAATATTTACTATCTTGCCCAATTTCTTCGATTCAGAGAGCTTGATAGCGGTATTTTTCACTATTGGCGTTGCTCCTATGATAGCGAGAACAAATATAACAGCGTAACTGTGCAAATAGTAGAGCGTTTCAGCCGATACGAACGGGATACCTCCTGCTCCGAACATTCCGCCGATATAAGCAAATCCCTCTTTCATATCCGTTGCGTTAAATATAACGAAGCTGAGTATTGCCGCCATAAGTGTGTATATATGGCAGATGACCTTACTTTTTTCAAGATACTTAAGTGTAAAGAACTTTTCGATAAGAAGAAGCACTCCGAAGAAAAGTCCCCAGATTATAAAGTTCCAAGCCGCTCCGTGCCAAAAGCCCGTAAGGAACCAAACGACAAAGATATTGAATACGTGACGGAGCTTCGATACTCTGTTTCCGCCAAGCGGAATATATACGTAATCACGGAACCAAGAGCCGAGCGACATATGCCAACGGCGCCAAAACTCTGTAGCACTCTTTGAAATATAAGGATAGTTAAAGTTCTCAAGGAATTTGAATCCAAACATCCTACCAAGACCTATCGCCATATCACTATAGCCGGAGAAGTCGAAATAAATGTACAGAGCTACCGATATTCCGTATATCCAATAAAGAAGAACTGTCTTTTCGTCCATTCCCTTTATAAGATCTCCGAGCTGACTTAAGCGGTCAGCTATAAGAATTTTCTTTCCAAGACCTATAATAAAACGACGAATTCCCTCTGCCACACGATCAATGCTATGTGTACGCTCTTTCAGTTCAGCCGCAACGTCAACGTAACGAACGATAGGGCCTGCTATAAGCTGCGGGAACATTGAAACGTAGGCAGCGAGGTCGATAAGGTTTTTCTGTGCAGGTACACCACGGTAAACGTCAATAACGTAGCTTATCGTCTGGAACGTATAAAAACTGATACCTACGGGCAGCGTTATCTTAAGAAATGCAAGTGACATTCCGGTCAATTTGTTAAAGTTATCAATAAAGAAATTGGTGTACTTAAAGTAAAGCATGAATGCTATAATCGATATGACCGCAAACCACATAAAGAATAGCGTTATCTTTTTGTTTTGGCGGAACTTTTCGATAAGCAATCCAAAGGTATAGCCTATAAAGATAGCTAAGACCATAAGCAATGCATACTTCACTCCACCCCAAGCATAAAACAGGAGGCTGAACGTAAGAAGCACCGCATTCTTTAATTTGAACGGAACGGCAAAATATAAAATGATAAATGCCGCAAAAAAGTAAAACAAATAAGTTATACTTGAAAAGACCAATTTGTCACCTCATTTCAGTTTCTTAAAAAATAGGCGGATACGGCATCGCCGCATCCGCCGTTAAACACACGAGTGGGAAATCTAATTATTCAGCAAAAGCAGTTGTGAAGATAGAGAGGAAAGCATCCTTCTGCTCTTCTGTGAATCCACCCATTTCGCCGTCAACAACAAGCATATTGAAGTAAACGTAGTTTCCAACGTTCTCGCAAACAGTTGTGTTAGCTGCTGTGCAGATATTCCAACGGGGGTTGCAGTTTTCTGTAAGCTGTGTTTTGAATGCCTCAACGTCAGCGCCATCCTCAAGACGGAAGATGTAACCGATAAACGCCTGACCCATCATGCCGGGAGCAAACGTATAAGCTTCAGCATAGCCTGTAGGAACTGCATCAAAGCCCTGGAGCCATTCCGCACCGTTTTCAACGGGCATTACCATCATCTGACCTGCAACGAATTCCTCGTATGTAATACGGTCCTCTTCATCAAGCTCAGCCATATACTCATCATAGGAAGCACGAAGACCGATGAATTCAGCATATTTGTCCATAATTGCCTTTGAAACAGATTCGAGAGTAGCTTCATCAGCTGTTTCCTCTGTGTCAACGCTTGTGTCAGCTTCTGTGTCAACGCTTGTGTCGGCTTCTGTGTCGTTGTTTGTGTCAACGGAAGTATCAACAGATGTATCAACATTTGTATCTGTATCATTTCCGTTATCGTTTGTTTTTCCGCATGCTACAACTGCAAATACCATGATAGCTGCGAGAATGATTGCGAGTAACTTTTTCATTTGTAAAAATCTCCTTAAAAATTGATTTTAATTTTTATTTTCGTGAAGACATTTTCGTCTCACCCTACCCTAAGACGCACGCAAAACGAAAATGTTCCCGAATTTTCAAAAAAAATTTTGCAAAACAGAAGCCACCCAAAATGGTGGCTCTGTTATTGTTTACAATGGAGCTACTAATCAGATTCGAACTGATGACCTCGTCATTACCAATGACGTGCGCTACCAACTGCGCCATAGTAGCAGAATTGCTCAACGCATGATATTTTAACACACAAGCATTCTTTTGTCAAGAGTTTTTGAAAATTTTCTTGACAAAGTGCCTTTAACATGCTATAATCACTTCATAAACGCAATGACGGGAAGTAGTAATCGAAGGAACCGAGCTTTCAGAGAGCGAGGGGTGGTGTGAGCCTCGCAGTCGGAGTCGATGAAGTAGTCCCTGAGCGGTTGCCGTGAAAATTGCAGTAATGGCAAACGGACATCTCCCGTTACAGAGAGCCGTATATAATAATGTACGGAATGAGAGCGTGCTTTTGCACGAAATCAGGTGGTACCGCGCCTCTGCGTCCTGACAAAACAGGATGCGGGGCTTATTTTTTTACCTATAATTAATATTAAAATAAAAATCAGGAGGTCAGATAAAAATGATCGCAAAAGAACTTCCAAAAACTTATGCACCAAAGGAATTTGAAGACAGAATATATTCCGATTGGTGCGAAAAAGGCTATTTCACACCGGACGCAAAAGATACAAGACCGACTTTCTCGGTCGTTATCCCTCCCCCGAACGTTACAGGTCAGCTTCATATGGGCCACGCTCTTGACGAGACACTCCAGGACATTCTCGTTCGTTATAAGAGAATGCAGGGATTTAATACTCTGTGGGTACCCGGAACAGACCATGCGGGAATTGCTACTCAGATAAAGGTTGAGGAAAGACTCCGTGTTGACGAAGGACTTTCAAGATATGATCTTGGCAGAGAAAAATTTCTTGAGAGAGTTTGGGGTTGGAAAGACACTTATGAAGCACGTATAATAGGTCAGCTAAAGAAGCTTGGCGCTTCTTGCGACTGGAGCCGTCAGAGATTCACTATGGACGAGGGATGCTCAAAGGCCGTTCGTGAGGTTTTTGTCAACCTTTATAATAAAGGTCTTATTTACAGAGGTCATAGAATCATAAACTGGTGTCCTCGATGCTTAACCGCGCTCTCAGACGCCGAGGTTGAATATAAAGACCAACCCGGATTCTTCTGGCATATTAAATATCCTATAAAGAGAGAAGATAGCTACGTCGAAGTAGCTACAACACGTCCCGAAACCATGTTCGGCGACACAGCAGTAGCTGTCAACCCTGAAGACGAGAACACAAAGCATCTTATTGGAAAAACTCTTATTCTTCCTATCGTCGGAAGAGAGATCCCCGTAATCGCAGACGATTATGTTGAGATAGGCTTTGGTACGGGTTGCGTTAAGATAACTCCTGCACACGACCCCAACGACTTCCTCGTAGGTCAAAGGCACAACCTTGAGCAGATCAAGGTTATGAACGACGATGCGACGATGAACAGCTATGCGGGTAAATACGAAGGCATGGATCGTTACGAATGCCGCAAAGCTCTCGTTGCCGACCTTGAGGCCGAGGGATTCCTCGTAAAAACAGAGCCTCATGACCACAACGTCGGCGTTTGTTACCGTTGCTCAACGACGGTCGAGCCGCTCACAAGCGATCAGTGGTTTGTTAAGATGAAGCCTCTGGCAGAACCTGCAATAGAGGCAGTTGAAAATGGTTCGATAAGCTTTATTCCCGAAAGATTTTCAAAAAATTACTTCAACTGGATGAATAATATTCTCGATTGGTGTATTTCCCGTCAGCTTTGGTGGGGACACAGAATCCCCGCATTCTATTGTGACGCCTGCGGCGAAATGACAGTATCTAAAGAGGATATAAGCGTATGCCCGAAGTGCGGTGCTCCCGTAAGACAGGACAGCGACGTGCTTGACACTTGGTTCTCATCTGCTCTATGGCCTTTCTCAACTCTCGGTTGGCCCGAGAAAACCGAGGACCTCAAAAAATATTACCCGACAAGCGTTCTCGTAACGGGATACGATATCATTACTTTCTGGGTATCAAGAATGATCTTTTCAGGTCTTGAGCATATGGGAGAGAAACCTTTCTCGACTGTATTTATTCACGGTCTTGTCCGTGATGCAAAGGGACGCAAGATGTCAAAATCTCTCGGAAACGGTATAGATCCTCTTGAAATAATTGATAAATACGGTGCAGATGCACTTCGCTTTGCTCTTGCAACAGGCAACTCCCCCGGAAACGATATGCGTTTCTCTGACGAAAAGATAGAAGCAGCCAGAAACTTTGCAAACAAGCTCTGGAATGCGTCAAGATTCGTTCTTATGAACATCACCATCGATAAGGTAGAGCTTCCCAAGGAAGAAGATCTCGCTCTCGAGGACAAGTGGATACTCGGTAAGCTAAATGACCTTGTAAAAGAAGCAACAAAGGCTCTCGATTCCTTCGAGGTAGGCGTTGCTCTCTCCTCTATTTACGACTTTATATGGGATATTTTCTGCGACTGGTATATAGAAATTTGCAAAATTCGTCTTTCCGATAAAGAAAATGGGAACAATTTGGTAGCTCAGAACGTCATTACTTATGTATTAACCGTAGCGCTGAAGCTCCTGCATCCTTTTATGCCCTTCATCACCGAGGAGATCTATCAGTCTCTTCCCCATGCCGATGAGAGCATAATGATTTCGGATTACCCCGTGCCGAACGATTCTTTCGACTTTGCTTCTGAGCGAGAAAAGATGGAAAGACTCATTTCCGCTATTCGTGCAATAAGAGCCAGAAGAAACGAAATGAATATTGTTCCTTCAAGAAAGGCAAAAGTGTTCATCGCAACAAAATACTCTGACACCTTTAATGCCGAGAGTGCAGTATTCTTTACGCGTCTGGCTTCCGCATCCGAGGTCGAGATAGCAGAGTCCTTCGACTCATCCGTTATCTCCGCTGACGACGCTGTTCAGATAGTAACAGATTCTGCAAGTATCTTCCTGCCCCTCTCCGATATCATCGACGTAGAGAAGGAAAAGGAAAAGCTAAACGGCGAGCTTAAAAAGGTAGAGGGTGAGATAGCACGTCTTGAAGGCAAGCTTTCAAACGAAGGCTTTGTCGCGAAAGCTCCTGCAGCCGTCGTCGAAGGCGAGAAGGAAAAGCTTGCAAAATACAAGGAAAAGCTTGAAGGTATAAAAACGGCACTTGCAAAAATGGGATAAAAAGGAGTCATACAGCCCACTGCGGAATTAACAGGAGGGTTACTATGAAAACCTTTAGAAAACATTTTAGAACACTTTCGGCTATCCTCTCTTTAGTGCTTGTGTGTGCGTTCCTTTTCTCGTGCGGTGCGTCAAAGAACGGTATGACAGCAGAAAATTCTTCCGGCTCGGTGAAATATGAGTCATATGACAAAGATTACTCATATTCCACCTCTGCACCAAAAGAAGAGTTCCTTTTTGACATTGAGTACGACGAGGCAGTATCACCTGATGGTACAGCAAACGTAGCAGACCCGCTTGAAGGCAGAAAGGTCATAAAAACCGTCAACATAATCTCTGAAACAAAATCCTTTGACACAGCGGTGAAATCGATCGAGCAACAGGTAAATATCTTGGGCGGTTATATACAATCGTCAAAGGTTTACGGCAACAGCTTAAGCTCAAAATACACAAACCGAAGTGCTTCCTACACTCTGCGTATTCCTGCCGAAAATCTTAATGACTTCATGAACACGGTAGGAGATCTCGTAAATATAACGAGTGAAAGAGAAAACGTTGATGATATCACCGATTCCTATACTGATATCGAAGCTCGTCTGACAGCACTTAAGGTTCAGGAAGCAAGACTTTTGGAATTGCTTTCAAAAGCATCGAAGCTATCGGATATCATCGAGCTTGAGAACCGACTCTCCGACGTTCGCTATACGATAGAAAGCTATGAAGCAAGGTTACGTAATTACGATACTCTCGTCGCATTCTCAACCGTAAATATAGAAATAAGCGAGGTTATCGATTATACAGAGCCAGCCCCAAAGGATTCGACATTCTCCGAGAGAATAAAAAAGGCATTTAGTGAAAGCTGGGAAAGCTTTGCCGACGGATGTAAGAATTTTGTGGTTATGTTCGTTTATGCCCTGCCTACTATCTGCATATGGGCGGTGATCATAGCGGTCGGTGCTGTGATCGTGATAATAAAAATCAAGCAACACAGAAAACGTCGCAAAAAAGAGGCGACCGATGACAACCAAACAAAATAAAATTTGTTATGCCGAGACTCAGAAATGAGTCTCGGCTTTTTTCGAGCAAAATGTTATCAAATGCATAAAAAGGGGGAAAACTAAAATAATATATAAAAAACTTTAATCAAGTTATTCCGTACGAAAGGATCGCAATGCATGAATTGAAATCAATCGTCCTCTCCCCATTCGTCGTTTTCCTGAAGAGAATAAAAAACAACAAACATATAAGACAATATCTGAATAATCCGTCTTTAAGGATTAAAGTATCTCTTTACAGTTCTCTTTTAATAAATACCTCATATGCCGCGTTCCAATTAGTACTCGGCATTTATCACTGTTCATTCTGGTTTTACGCCATTTCGGTATATTATATAATGCTTGCTGTGATAAGGTTCTTTCTTTTGAGAGATATACGTACACCAAAACCCGGTAAAAGCAGAAGAAATGAGCTTGTCCGTTACCGTTTTTGCGGTATCATTCTGCTTTTTATGAACATAGTACTCGTTTTTTTAGTGTTTTATATTACATCATACGGCAAAGGTGCAAAGCATCATCTTCTCACAACGACTGCCCTTGCAATTTATACGCTCGGATCACTTACACGAGCTATCGTGAATGTCATCAGATACAGAAAATATAACAGACCTATTTTTTCCGCAGCAAAAGCTATAAGCCTTGCGGCAGCGGCGGTTTCTGTTCTTTCTCTTGAATCTGCCGTCGTAGGCAGCATAAGTAAAATCGCCACCCTGAATACAGGAAGCGTAGTTTGCACTTTTATATTTGCCATGGCAATATATATGATTTACAAATCAACAAAAGAGATAAAAACAATAGATGATTCGAGAAAATAATGAATGGAGGTCTCACCATATGTGAAACCTCCATTTTAATATTTGCGGTTACAGGTCAAGAGTGCTAATTTCAAAAACAAAAGTATATACTCTCACAAAACGGTAAATCCTTTCAAAACAGAGATTCTTTTAACTAAATTTGAGTTTGTTTTACTTGATTATTGCAAGGAAATAAGGTTTTTGACGATATTTACATTTCGTTAATAAAATATCTTATAATTTTTATTGACAAAATGAAATTTATGTGGTAAATTTTAATAGTCGATTAGCACTCGTTTTATGTGAGTGCTAAAATTTGAAACGGAGGATATAAAAATGTGCGGAAATGAACTCAGCGAACGCAAAAAGCTGATACTGAAGGCCATTATAGAAGCACACATAGCAACAGGTGAGCCTGTAGGTTCAAAATATTTGACAGAAAATATGCAGATAGCCTGCTCCTCCGCAACCATACGTAATGAAATGGCAGAGCTTGAAGCCCTTGGGTATCTGGAGCAACCTCATACCTCCTCAGGTAGAATCCCATCTGATATGGGTTATCGCTTCTACGTTGACTCGCTTTCAAACAGTTATGCAAATGCTACTGCGGAAATCGAGGATCTCGGCGACTTACTTAAGGTAAAGATGAATGAGATAGATAAAATTCTCGAGAATGCCTCAAAGCTCGCTTCTTCCCTTACGAATTACACAGGTATTGCGATAAAGCCTCGTCCGGCATCGGCATACATCAGTAGATTTGAGACTATGCATCTTGATGAGCATAACTTCATTATAGTTATGCTGACCTCTATCGGAAACGTCAAATCAAAGAGTATTCATTCGGACGAAGAGCTTTCACTTGAGCATACAGAATATATCACAGACTGTCTCAATGCGTGTTTTGCGGGACTGAGCGCGGAAAAAGTAACTCTTCCCATAGTTATGAAGTTTGAGAATATGATGGGAACACTCTCGGCTCTCGTTTCCTCAATAATAAAAAGCATATATGAGATACTCAACGAAATAAACGGCGGTTCTCTGCGTTATTCGGGCATAGACCACCTGCTTCAATATCCCGAATATTCTGATATGTCTCAGTTCAAAGAGCTTCTCGGTATGCTCGAAAGACAGGACGATATACTAAGTATTGTTTCGGACAGCGACAGAGAAGGAATTAACGTTTATATCGGCTCTGAAAGCCCTGTAAAAGTAATGAACAATTCCTCTCTCGTATTCAAAGCGATAAAAAAGGACGGAAAAACCGTCGGAGCTATAGGCGTTATAGGCCCTACGAGAATGGACTATGCGAAGGTTCTTTCAACCATCTCGTCGATAAGTGGAAATATCTCGACTATGCTTGACGGAGAAAATGCACAGATAGCTCATAATAACGACAAAAAGCTTTTAGGCGAAGGAGATACTAATGGAAGAAAATAAAAACGTGACTGAGGAAATAACCGAAGAAACCGAGATCGACAACAATAAAGACGACAAAAAAGAAGAAAAAAACGATAAAAAGAGCATAAAAAAGCTTCAAAGTGAGCTTGAAGATGCAAAAAAAGAGCTTGAAAAGGCTAAAGAAACACTCACAGAAGCAAACAATAAATATTTAACTATGCTCGCTGAATACGATAACTTCCGCCGCCGTAGTGCCAAGGAAAAAGAAAATTCTTATTCAGATGCTTATGCAGATGTACTTAGCGAAATACTCCCTGTTATCGACAATCTCGAAAGAGCTGCTTCTTACGGTGACGGAGAGAACGTAGCAAAAGGACTTGAGCTGACACTTAAGAGCTTTTCGGACATTATGGCAAAGCTCGGAGTTTGTGAGATCGAATCTCTTGGCAAACCCTTTAACCCCGAAGTTCACAATGCTGTTATGCACATAGACGATGAGAATTTTGGCGAGAGTGAAATCGTCGAGGTTCTTCAAAAAGGCTATATGTTAAAAGACAAAGTTCTACGTTATGCTATGGTAAAAGTAGCAAATTAATTTAAGAAATAAAAATTTTTATATAAATATTTTTAGGAGGATTTATTATTATGGGAAAAATTATCGGTATAGATCTTGGTACAACTAACTCTTGCGTTGCCGTTTACGAGGGAAGCGAGCCTATCGTTATCCCGAACCCCGAAGGAGCGAGAACAACTCCTTCTATCGTAGCGTTTTCAAAGAGCGGTGAGAGAATGGTCGGTCAGGTTGCAAAGCGTCAGGCTATCACTAACCCTGAGAGAACTATTATAAGTATCAAGCGTGAAATGGGTTCATCTTACAAGGTGTCAATCGATGACAAGAACTACACTCCCCAAGAGATTTCCGCTATGATTCTTCAAAAGCTGAAGAGCGATGCTGAGGCTTATCTTGGCACGTCTGTAACACAGGCGGTTATCACAGTTCCCGCATATTTCTCTGACGCACAGAGACAGGCAACAAAGGACGCAGGTAAGATCGCAGGTCTTGAAGTTCTTCGTATCATAAACGAGCCGACAGCTGCAGCTCTTGCTTACGGTATGGATAAAGAAAACGATCAGAGAATTATGGTATTTGACCTTGGCGGAGGTACTTTTGACGTTTCTATCCTTGAAATATCCGACGGAGTTTTCGAGGTTCTTGCTACAAACGGTGATACACGTCTCGGCGGTGATGACTTCGACCAGAAGGTTATCGACTGGATGGCAGATAAGTTCCTGGCAGAAAACGGTGTTGATCTCAGAAAAGACAAAATGGTTCTTCAGAGACTCAAGGATGCGGCAGAAAAGGCAAAGATCGAGCTTTCCGGTATGGCAAGTACAAACATCAATCTTCCCTTTATCACAGCCACACAGGCAGGTCCTCTTCACTTTGAGGCTACACTCACAAGAGCAGAGTTTGACCGCATAACAGCAGACCTCGTTGAGAGAACGATGATACCCACAAAGAAGGCTATGTCTGACGCAGGCATAAGCTTCTCTCAGATAGATAAGGTTCTTCTCGTTGGTGGTTCAACAAGAATTCCCGCAGTTCAAGAAGCAGTTAAGAAGCTCATCGGCAATGATCCCTTCAAGGGCATCAATCCCGACGAATGTGTCGCTGTCGGAGCTGCTATTCAGGCAGGTGTTCTCGGCGGTGAGGTAAAGGATCTTCTCCTTCTCGACGTAACTCCCCTTTCGCTCGGTATCGAAACACTCGGTGGTGTATTCAACCGCATCATCGACAGAAATACAACTATCCCCGTAAAGAAGAGCCAGGTTTATTCGACTGCAGCTGATGGTCAGACATCGGTTGAGATCCACGTTCTTCAGGGTGAGAGAGAAATGGCGGCAGGAAATACGACTCTCGGCCGTTTCAACCTTGACGGAATTCCTGCAGCTCCCAGAGGCGTTCCTCAAATTGAGGTTACGTTTGACATCGACGCAAACGGTATCGTTAACGTTACAGCACTTGATAAGGGCACAGGTAAAGAACAGCATATCACTATCACAAGCTCAACAAATATGAGTCAAGATGATATTGATAAGGCTGTCAAGGATGCAGAAAAGTTTGCTGAGGAAGATAAAAAGCAAAAGGAAGCTGTTGATGCAAAGAACCATGCGGAAACTCTCATTTTCCAGAGCGAAAAGACCTTGGGTGAGCTTGGCGACAAGGTAACAGATGCGGAAAAGGCTCCTATCAAGGACGCTATTGAAAAACTTCGTCAGACAGTTGCAGGCGGAGATACTGCAGCAATCAAGGCGGACACTGAGGCTCTTGAAAAGGCGTTCTACGCTATATCAGAAAAGCTTTACGCGCAGCAGCAGGCAGCAAACGGCGGTGCAGGCTTTGATCCGAACGCTGCAGGTGGCGATGCTCAGAATAACGGCGGCACATACTATGATGCCGATTATGAAGATAAGACAAACAACAATTAATCCCGTTAAACGATAATTAAATAATTGCGGAAAAGGGTTTTTCGCCCTTTTCCGCTTACCCTTTTAATAAATTTTGAGGTTTACAGACAAATGGCAGATAAACGAGATTATTATGAAGTTTTAGAAATAGACAAAAACGCAGACGAGTCGGCAATAAAAAAGGCTTATCGTTCACTTGCAAAAAAATATCATCCCGACATGAATCCAAACGACAAGGTTGCGGAAGAAAAATTCAAGGAAGTAAACGAAGCATATGCAGTCCTTTCCGATCCCGAAAAGAAAGCAAAGTACGACCAGTTTGGCCATGCTGCGTTTGATCCGTCAAGTGGCGGTTTCGGAGGTGGCGGATTCGGAGATTTCGGCGACATTTCGGATATTTTCAGCTCATTTTTCGGCGGTGGATTCGGAGGTGGATTCGGAGGATCCTCGGGGCGCAGAAAAAACGCTCCTGTAAGAGGCGACGACATCGGAGTTCACATAACGATATCCTTTGAAGAAGCAGCGTTTGGAGTAAAAAGGGACATAACGTATAACCGAGTACAAAAATGCTCTGATTGCGACGGCTCGGGTGCAGAGAAAGGCACCTCTGCCGAGACTTGTCCCAACTGTCACGGCTCAGGACAGATGCGAGTCACTCAGCGTCTTGGAGGAATGAGCTTTCAGTCAACGACCACCTGTTCAAATTGTCGCGGTTCGGGTAAGATCATCAAAAATCCTTGCTCAAATTGCAGGGGAACGGGTTATGTTAAGGTTTCAAAGAAGCTTGAGGTCAGTATTCCCGCAGGTATTGACGACGGTGAGCGCATAGCTCTTCGAGGTCAGGGGTGCGACGGCAGAAACGGCGGAAGCACCGGAGATCTTATACTTTCGGTGAACGTCAAGCCTCATAACATTTTTGAGCGCGACGGATATGATCTCTATTGCGAAGTTCCGATAACTATTGCTGAAGCTACGCTCGGTGCAGAGATCGACGTGCCGTCTCTTGAAGGAACTATAAAGTATAAAATACCCGAGGGAACACAGCCCGGCACAAGATTTACGTTAAAGCAAAAAGGTATAACTATGATAAATTCACAGAGAAAAGGAGATCTTATTTTCAAAGTGAATGTTGAGATACCAAAAAATCTAAGCGAAAAACAAAAGGAACATATGCGTGCGTTTGCAGATAGCTGCGGTGAGAGCAATTACGCTAAACGTACAAGCTTCTTGAAAAAAATATTTAAGTAAAGAAAGGACTTTTTGCCTTGGAACAGACAAAAGAATGGACTCAGCTTCGTGTAACGGTGAAGCTTGAGATGCTTGAGACAGCTTCGGCTATAATGAGCATGATAGATAACAACTTAATGATAGAGGATTACAGCGATATAGACCTGAAAAGCGTTTACGGTGATCTTATCGATGAAAGCCTGCTGAATGCAGATAAAACGATAGCCTCTATCTCGGTATTCATTCCATACGAAAAAAGTCCGACAGACGCTATCGCATTTTTGAAAGAAAGATTCAAAGAATCCGATATTGAAGCGAAATTCGAGCTTATCGGCGTAAATGAAGATGATTGGGCAACCGCCTGGAAGGCTTATTACAAGCCTATAAGGATCGGTGAGCATATGGTTATAGTTCCGGCATGGGAGCATTTTGATGCACTCGAGGACGATATTGTCGTTCGCATGGATCCCGGCATGGCTTTCGGTACGGGTACGCACGAAACTACAAGGCTTGTCATAGAGCTTCTTGAAAAATACACAAAGAAGGGCGACAGAATGCTCGACGTGGGAACAGGAAGCGGAATTCTTGCTATCTGTGCTTCAAAGCTCGGAGCAGGTCATTGTGCGGCATACGATATAGATCCTGTAGCCGTAAGAGTGGCTCGTGACAATATTGCGGAAAGCGGACAGAATAATATTACCTGCGACGTATCCGATCTTCTGAAGCAAGTCTCCCTTGAGGGCGGACAATATGACCTGGTAACCGCAAATATCGTTGCCGATATAATAATTCGTCTTGCCCCTGATATCGGAGAATATATGAAAAACGGTGCAACGCTTATAGCCTCCGGAATCATCTCAGAACGCAAAGACGAGGTTTTGGAAGTGCTTCTTGCCCACAACTTCAAATTGATCGAAATACTTGAAGACAACGGCTGGTGTGCAATAGTTATACAAAAATAAAATCAAAAACGCCTATGGACTTAAATCCTATAGGCGTTTTCATTTTATTGTAAAAGCATATTTTATAATCCAATTGTGAAAAAATAATAAATATAGATACTTATACCTTGAAAAAAATCAAAAAAAATGTTATAGTATTATAGGTTAGAATGTCTTGTTATTGCAAATTATCAAAAAACGGAGTGTTTATGAAATATATATCTTTCAAAAAAATCGCAAAGGCTGCCCTGCTCTGTCTGCTATGTGTTCTTTGCCTTGCTTCTTGCGGCAGCGCGAACAAGAAAAAGATCAACTCAGCCAACTTAAATCTTGATATCGGTATAGGTATAAGCCACTTTGATAACGAAAGTGATTTTCCTGCACCCTCAAATGAGGCTAAATTGAGCGTGTTTGATTCGAAAATCGTTATCGTCGGTGCATACGGAGACGGAGTCATCGAAACGCCTCTCATTTATAATAATGCAACAACAGCAAGTCCGAGAAAACAGCTTGTTGTTTGCGGGAACCGTATGTTTGTAATTTATTGTCCCGATATAAGTCTGCCGAATCTTCAGATAGCCTCGACGGACAATGGTGGAGAAACTTGGCTACAGAGCACTCTTAATTTTGATCCCGATGAAGTCGGAACCATAGACAATTTCACAGCATCATTTTGGTCAACCGCAAAAGGTGCTTTGATCATTTCAAACGGAATAGTTGATACCTTTATATATTTCACAGAAGACTCAGGAAAAACATGGACAAAGGCTGAATCTGCCCCCCCAAGTCAGAATTGGCACGATTCACTCTATCGGGCGTCATTTCTGAGTGCCGAGATAGGATTTGTAACTTATAATTATTATTCGTTTCCTCCGGCAGAGCCACAGGTCTATATAACTCTTGACGGAAGCAAAAGCTGGAACAAGCTCCAAATAAAAGTTCCTGCAAGTGTCATGGAAACGTACGCCCTTGCGGGTACTGCCTTCTATGATGGCGAGAAGATCAACATTCCCATTGAGCTTTACAACTCAGAATCGGAGATTGCAAATACGGTATATTACGTTTCATACGACTTTGGCGCAACTTGGAAGTTCTACTCCGAGAGTGAAGAAAGTGAGCTTGAGCTTATCAGAAATAATGCAAGTGAAAGTTGGTTTGAGGATAACCGTCCCGCAATCCTTGCTGACAGAGATTACTTTTTCTCAGATTTCTCACTCTACAGCTCTTTCTCTATAGCAGAAAACGTACGTATTGATGCATATAAGCTTGTTGCGGCTTATGAAATCGGCGACTTCTCCACCCTAAAGCTCTCGGGAGATGTGTATTTTGATGAAAACGCAAATCTTTATTACAAGGATTCAACAGGCTTCCCAATATTGCTCTTCGTTTATGAAGGGGACGTATTCAAGCATACATATTCCCTGCTCGGAGTGTCTTCAGAGCAGCAATACAGAATTGAGGGAGAAAATTATCTTGCAAACCGCCTATATGAAGACTGGCAGAAACAAAGTGCTATAAAAACCTTGTTTGCGAACGCTTGCGAGGCTTATTCATGGTTTACAGGTTATACAACAAACATTTATACCGAGGGAACCTTTGAATATAAGGGTGAGAGATATGATAAGGTCGCAATTAAGGACTTTACTACAGTTTCCCAGCTTTCAGATTATATCGCAACTCTATTCTCCTCCGAAATCGCCGAAAAGCTTATGTCAACCACCATTGGTGCCAAACGAACACCGCTGTTTATTGACGGAGATGACGGTCTATATAGATTTGGCGGATATGTTGGAACACTCTCGTATAATTATGTAGAAACAATTCTTAATGTCACCGAAATAACAGATGAAAAAGCAGTTCTCAACGTCTCAGCAGATACCGAATTTTATGATGAAAAACTCATTTTCTCATATGACTGTAGTATTTTCCGAGATACCGACAGCGAATGGAAATTGGAATTCTTCGTGCTTCCAATTATAAAAGCCGAGCAGATCATTTCGGGCTTCGACATCACAGACCCCGACAACGAGGACCGTACGGAAGAAACTATTTATGATATAGACGATTGGAGCAAGCTTGAATATACCGTCAGCGGAGCCTCTCAGATAAAACAATTTCTCGAAGTTTTTCTTCAAAATAACGTTCAAGAGTTGTCACGGCTCACGGCAGTATCTTCTGAGGACATCTTCCTTGAATACAAGAAAATTGATATAATAGATTACTCTATCAGCAAGGTTTATTCAGACGGGCAATCGAAAATTATGTTTGAATATACTATCGGAATCCAACAGGATAACTATTCAAAGCGAACATCTTCCGGAACACATCAACTCTTTGTCAGCGTAGGTGAGGACGGTGTGCATTTCACCGATGCATCATCCTCGTTGTCAGGTGCTGAGAAATTCTTGTCCGATTATTTCTCGTCAACACTTGAATACACCATGCCTGACTTGAACGACCTGAGCTATATCCAGAATTATAATATTACCGATTTTATAATACGACGCCTTGGCGGTATAACAAACCTAGACAATATAGTTAATTATGCACAAACAGTATTTGGCTGCTATGACTTCATACCCTGCGGAGATCTTAATGAAAGCGGTTCGTATTCTGTCGTGTCAAGAGGTACACGCGGCATCGGATTTGATATCCTAAGTCGCAACACCCTCGGAGATGAGATAACTCTGACAGTTCAGTTCTTTGCGGATCTGTCAAAGCTTATCCCCGCCCGAACGGTAGAATATCGACTCAGACAGATCGGAACCGAATACGAGTTTATTAGCGCTTATACGATACAAACAACAAACTATAGAGTATATAAAATAGGCTCTTAAAAAGGAGATAAATATATGTATGATATTTTACTCTTTGATCTCGACGGAACATTAACTGATTCGGCAAAAGGTATAATAAACTCGGTCTCATATGCATTGAACAAATACGGTCTTGAACTAAAAGATAAAAGTTTATTAAATCAATTTATCGGGCCACCACTCCTTTCAGGGTTTGAAAAATTTTGCGGTATTACAAAAGAGGAAGCAAAAAAGCTTGTTGGTCTTTACCGTGAATATTATAAAGAAAAAGGGATTTTTGAAAACGAGGTCTATGACGGCATACCCGAGCTTCTCAAAGCACTATCAAAAAAGAAAAAAAGGCTCATCGTTGCAACGTCAAAGCCGGAACCATTTGCTGTAAAAATACTCGAGCATTTCGGTCTTGCCCATTATTTCGAGTATATAGCAGGAGCTAATTTCGATGAAACAAGAACACATAAAAACGAAGTCATCAAATATGCTCTTGAATCTTGCGGTATAACTGATACCAGTCGAACGGTAATGATAGGCGACAGAGAATACGATGTCCTCGGAGCTAAAGAGTTTAATATAGACTCTATAGGAGTTCTGTATGGCTATGGAAGCTTGGAAGAACTCACAAACGCAGGTGCAAATTTTATAGCAAACACCCCTGCCGACATTTTCAACATTATTTGTAAATAAAACAAAACGGAGCGATACAGAAATATCGCTCCGATTTGTTTTATTTTGAAATAGCTTCGTAAGTCAAATTTCTCAATCTGTCATGAACAAACTTAAAAGCATAGTCGCAGCTTCTCACATGAGTAAAAAATGTTATCGACAAGCGATTTGTTGTGTCAATGAGATTATAAGCGGACGCCGCTCCGGTTCCACCAAATTCACCTACAGGACTCGGGGAATTTGCCGCTAAAGGATTCATCATCGCTCTTATGCAAAGACCCCAACCATATCCCGCACGTTTAAGATCCTCAAGTCTGTAAGTTCTCAGAGCATTCTCACAGAGTCTGTTTACACCGAGCTCCGCAACGGTTTCGGGTCGAAGAAGCTTATAACCGTTTTCTGCAGTGCCTCTGCAAGCAACAGCATCAATTATCTTTGCATAATCTCCAACATTGGAATATAGACCTGCACCGCCGCCCTCAAAATTGTTCGTAAGTATGAAAGGATTCCCCGTTTCCATGGGAACAGAAGTATAGAAGGCATTATCATATTTATACTGCTGAGTCATTCTCAATTTATCTTTCTCGGAAAGCTTAAATCCCATATTTTTTATTCCGAGAGGGGTAAATATTGCTTCATTAAGGTATTCCCCATAAGACATTCCTGTCACAACCTCAACAACTGCTCCAAGAACGTCATGACAAAGACTGTATCTGAAGTTTGTAGATGGTTCAAACACAAGAGGCTCATTTGCAAGAGCCGCTATTATCTCTCTCGTTGTCGCATTTTTATTTTTACGTGCTTCAAGCAACGAAGGCGAATCAAGGGTATATGTAAATCCCGCCGTCATCGTAAACAGATCTATGATCCTTATCTTATTCTTTGCGTCGGTTATTGTACCGTCCGGATTTTTTATTTTCATCGAAGCAAACTCGGGAAGATATTTATCAAGGTTATCCTCAAGAGAAAGTCTTCCCTCTTCAACCAAACGCATAGCTGCAATACAGGTTATGACCTTAGTTGCTGAGAAAATCCAAAATATATCATCATCGCTCAGTTTTCTTGTCTTTTCGGCATCGGCGTATCCCGAAAAATGCTTACAAATGATCTCGTGGTCCTGTCTGACCTCTATTCCTGCGAGCGGTATCCCCAAAGATTCAAGTGAATCGAGATATTCTTTTACTTTGCTAAAATCGTACATTGCATATTCCCCCTCAAACGGCTTTTTGTTTTTTACCTAAATACATATCTTCTGTATTTTAGCACATATATTCTCTTTTTTCAAGCACTTTTCACCAATAGATATCTAAAAAACTCAAAATTCATTGACAAATATGATTTTATTGTGATATACTCTTTTTGACGATGAAAACAATATACCAAAAAGCATAGGCGAGGGTTAGTTATGGATAAAATTCCTGGTTCAGAAATAAATATTGAAAATAAATTTATACGATGGCTTGATAATTTTTGGTATCACTATAAATGGTCGGTCGTAGGTATAGCCTTTGCCTTTATAACCATACTTATTTGCACCCTGCAAATGTGCGAAAGAGAAAAAATCGACGCTTACGTTATGTATGCAGGTCCCGCACCTCTAACAGCTAGCGATGAGCGAACAAATATTCTTGCGGCTCTCAAAGCAGTATTACCGGAGGATTTTAACGGTGATGGCGAAAAATATGTCGAATTGGTATCAAATTACATTATGAGTGAGGAAGAGATAGAGGAAGCACGGCTTGAGTCTACTGACAGTGATTTTTATATAAACGGTGCGTTTTTTTCAGAAAACCAGAAGAAGTTTGAAAATCTGATCGTTGCGGGTGAATACTCCGTATGCTTACTCTCTCCTTATCTATATGAATCGGTAAAAGAAGCAAACGGCTTTATGCCGCTTGACGAAATATTTGAAGAAGCACCTAAAGGAGCCATCGACGAATACGGCATAAGACTTGCTGAAACCGATTTTGGCTCTTATTTTCCCGGAGTTAATGAGCTACCAAAGGATACTGTGCTTTGTATGAGAAGAATTGGAACACTAAGCTCATTCTTAAACAAAGGCGGCACCAAAGAAGATTACGAAAAGTCGCTTAAACTCTTTTGTGCTATTGTAAATTATAAAGCCCCTGTCAACTAAAGAAAAAAGCAGGTCTGATATGGATAAATATAAAAAGCTTGTCTCAAATACAGCGATACTAAGCGTAGGTACACTCGCATCAAAAGTGCTGGTATATCTGCTTTTACCGCTTTATACAAACTGCCTATCTCCAAATGAATACAGTACCGCCGACCTCATTTCACAAACAGCAAATCTTCTTCTGCCTATTCTGGCTGCAGGAATGGTTGATGGAATCTTTCGATTTGCAATAGACAGCTCGGATAACCCAGCTGAGCATAAAAAAGTTTTCTGCATAAGCACTTTTATAATTATACTCGGCTCTCTCGTTGCTTTTGCCACAATTCCGCTTCTTGATATGTCGGGATTTTTTGAGGGTTATTCATGGCTTATTCCTCTATACGTAATAGCCTCGAATTTTCATTGCTCGGCAGCTCATTTTTTACGCGGAAGCGGTAAAACAAAGCTGTTTTCTCTTCAAGGAATAATCTCAACCGCTATAACTATTATATTAAATGTCATTTTCCTTGTCGTATTCGATATGGGTGTCGCAGGCTACGTTCTTTCGGTTATTATAGCGGACGCCCTGATGACTGTTTTCCTTTATATAAAGGAAAAGCTCTGGCGTTATCTGACTCCCCACAATTTTGAGGGCACATTGGCAGAGAAAATGCTAAAGTACAGTATTCCGATGATACCCACTACTATATTTTGGTGGATAACGAACGTCGCCGACAGGTATATGATAAGATATTTTGACGGAGGACATATAAACGGGCTTTACGCAGTAGCTTTCAAGGTTCCGACGCTTTTGATACTCGTATCGGGAATTTTCAGCGAGGCATGGCAATATTCCGCCGTTACCGACGGAGACGGTGAAGACGGACAGAGATTCTTTTCAAAGGTATTTGACAGCTTCCAATCTGTTATTTTCCTTGTTTCCTCAGGCCTTATTCTATTTGCGAAGCTGTTCACAAAAATTCTTCTTGCGGACACGTATGCAGAGGCTTGGAAATATATGCCCATTCTGATAGCAGCAACAGTTTTCTCAAGCTTGGTTACCTTTATGTCAAGCGTCTATGTAAAGCATAAAAAATCCATGAATTCCTTTATAACGGCTATGATAGGTGCTATCAGTAATATTGCTCTGAATCTTCTGCTTATTCCGAAATTCAGTGCACAGGGTGCCGCAATAGCTACTCTCGCCTGCTACGTTATCGTATATGTTATCAGAGCCATCGACACGCAAAGATATGAAAAATTCAGCACAAAACCGCTAACAATGCTCCTCAACTCCTTGGTAATTGCTTTTCAATGCGTGACTATGCTTCTTGAGGTAAGATATTGGATATTGTGCGGAATAGCATCGGTTATTCTTCTTGCTCTCGTCAACGGACAAGCACTTATCTCATCGGCAAAAAAAGTATTTGAAAGCGTATTTTCCCGTTTTGTTAAGAAAAAATCTTGAAAAATTACAAAAAACTATTGCAAATTAGAAAATAATATGTTATAATACTTGCGTTATGCATTTTTTGCACATAAATAAGGATAGTCCTCTGCCCTGCTCGGCACGAATGTCCGGATTATAAGGAGGAGCCAAAATGGATCTTATTAAGGCTTTTACAAATGAGCAGTTGAAAGAGAATGCTCCCGTTATTCGTATCGGTGACACAATTCGAATTCACAACAAAATCGTTGAGGGTACAAGAGAGAGAATTCAGCTCTTCGAGGGAACCGTTATCGCAAAGCATGGCGGCGGAATCTCCGAGACCTTCACAGTAAGACGTGTTTCATACGGTGTTGGTGTTGAAAAGACCTTCCCGCTTCATTCCCCGAATGTTGCTAAGGTTGAAGTAATCCGCACAGGTAAGGTTAGACGTGCTAAGCTTTACTACATCCGTAAGAGAGTCGGTAAAGCGTCTAAAGTTAAGGAACAGATCGTTTGATATTAAAACGACAAAAGGAAAAGCTCGGTTCAAGCCGAGCTTTTTCTTTATTTTTATCAATCAAAAAAATCTTCAATAGTATTATCGGTATCAAAAGTATGATTGTACTGAAGTTGCTTATAAAGAAGCAGATCCTCATCCTTATCAACATCAAGGTCTTTCCAAGTATAGAGTTCTCCTCGGTCATTTATACAGAAATTTGCCGTTATAACAGGATATTTATCAGAGAGCTGTTTTCTAAAGAGCTGATATCCGGAAAGCTCGAATCCTGCCGTCTCGGAAAGAAGAATATTCAAATAATTAAGACTTGTTGTAATGTCCGTCTGCTCTTCTATATCGTAATTTGCCCAAAGAACGAACGGAACGGCAAATTGATCTTTTCTTACGTTCCAATCCTCAGTATTCTCATCAATACCGTTCGCCTCAAGAATATATTTTGTTATAGAGCTGTTCGGCTGATGATCGCCATACATTAAAATTATCGTCGGCTCATCTACGCCCGAGAAATATTCAACCAAATTACCAAAAGCCTCGTCGGAAATCTTAACAAGCGAGAGATATCCCGATATGGCAGTCGCATTTCTGACGTTTGATACGTGCAAAGATATATCAAAGTTATCGTAGTCAAGAACGTTTGAATATCCACCGTGATTCTGCATCGTAACACAGAAAAATGCGAGCGGATCATCATTTGTAAGATTATCGTTATAAATACGAATTATCTTATCATAAACAGCTTCATCGGAAACATACCCACGTATCATGTCAAGCTTACCGTGAGAAGAACGGAAAAAGCTCGTATCAAATCCAAGTAAAGGATATACCTCGTCTCTTTTCCAACCGCTTGCATTATAGGGGTGGACAGCATAAGTCGAATAGCCTTTTTCCTTTAATGAAGTAATAAAATTCTCGGTCTCCCCACGAATATACTGCTGATATGGAATACTGCCCGCAGGCAAAAAAGCCATACTGTTTCCCGTGAGAAATTCCCATTCGGAGTTTGGCGTGTTACCGCCCTTTACAGAAACGTACGCCTGTCCTTTTATGGTATTCTCGGTAAGAGAATCTATAAAAGGCATATACTCACCGTCTACCTCAAAATCTCCAAGGACTGAAAGATCTGAAAACGACTCATTCATAACGACGATAATGTTGGGATTAACCACATCAGCTTCTGATGTGGTGTTTTTGTTGCCGACGGAATCGGCAACAGCCTGTATCTTCTCAACGCTATACCCATGTGGCTCTGAGACATCAAGGTATTTAAGCAAAGAAATAAAGCTGAAATAGAAACCGTTATCTCTATATACTACACTCGGTGTAAACAAATAAGGATAATATCCCACAGAGGACTGAAATTCTTCGTCCTGAGCTTTCTTCGCATAACCCATAAGCATTGGCACACAAAGGACAAGACACACAACCCTTATCGCAAGTTTTATGCGAAAATGGTTTTTCATTTTTATTCTTGAACGGCAAAGCAAAAGCACCGCCAAAAGCAACAGACAAAAACCGACTATCAGCTTTATTATCTTTGGTGTGAACTCAAACTTATATTCTCCCACAACCGACATTGCCGTTCCGAACGAAAGAAGATCCCAAGGCATAATGGGCAATGAACGAAAGCTATATACAGCGTAATATACAGCTCCAACTATCCCGCACATAAGCACGGGCACAGCACACGCCCATCTTGACGAAAACGTAATAAAGAAGAAAAATATCTCCACTATATAGACGAAAAGAATATTGAAATACAATATTTCCGTGCTGTTAAGCTCGTCTATGCCGTGAACAAACTCCTCCATCATTATGTAAGAGACGATCGGAGTGAAGAGCATAAACAAAACGGAAAGTATCTTCCATTTAGCAGTCCAAATAAAAGAACCGCCCTTTTTTAGCACTTCACCTATAGAAATTATAGAATCTTTCACTTTTTTCTTCTTAACCTTTCATTCAATAAAATGTGCATATCAAAGAACTTATCTGAAAGCCCCCTTAAAGTGTTGAAACGATTATCTCCATCTCGCCGTTTACTGTGAAGTCGCCCATACCTGCAGGTATAAAATAACTGTCGCCTGCAGAGAGAGAGTATATTCTGCTTCCGTGCGCGATACAACCGCCACCTGAAATACAGACAAGAGACGCAAAGCTGTCATCGCCCGAAACAATAGTTCTGCCGCCCGAAATTTTCATCTTCTTGACTCTGAAATAACGGCAGTGGGCAAGAGTTTCCTCATCATCAAATTCATCTCTTGCTTCAAATCTTATGGCATTGATCTCTTCCGCCTCAAAAGGCCTAACAACGTCGAGAGACTTCTCTACGTGCAATTCTCTCAAGTTCCCTTTGTCATCTCTTCTTTCATAGTCATAGACACGATATGTAAGATCGGAATTCTGCTGAATTTCAGCAATAATTATACCTTCACCTATTGCATGTAGAAGTCCCGACGGTATAAAATACGTCTCCCCTGCCTTCACTTCGCAATATCCCATAGCCGAATCGATTCTTTGCTCCGAGACCGCCTGCGCAAAATCCTCTGCGCCTATTCCGTCAGCAAGACCATATACTATCTTTGCCCCCGGCTTTGCGTCAACGATATACCACATCTCTGTCTTTCCGGGATCTTTTTCATGAAGTGCAGCGTATTCATCGTCAGGGTGCACCTGAACCGACAGCTTATCTGCCGCATCAATAAATTTTATCAATAGAGGGAAACGTCCGCCGTCATATTTTAAGCCGAGAACGCTTTTGTCCATATCTATATAGT
>JAFYLR010000056.1 GCA_017550115.1 Clostridia bacterium
GTTGTCCCCCATACGAAGGCAGGTTGCTCACGCGTTACTCACCCGTCCGCCACTAAGTCATAAGAAACTTTGACCGAAGTCTCCGTCTCAGATGCTTAGTTCGACTAGAATGTGTTATGCACGCCGCCAGCGTTAATCCTGAGCCAGGATCAAACTCTCTAAAAAATTGTATCTCAAGCACCTAAGGTGCCTAAAACCTTTTTTAGAGCTAATCTGCTCGTTTACTTTTTGTTTTGAGTATCTTTTTCTCAAGAATTGCGAGATTCGTCTTTGCACAATACTTTGTTTATGCTTTGTACTTCTTCTCTTGTTGTTCAATTTTCAATGACCGATTCGCTACCCGCTCCAGCGGACAGCTTGTCTATTATATCACTCTCTTCCCCTTTTGTCAAGTACTTTTTTCAAACTTTTTCAAAAAAGTTTTCGACAAATAATAGAGGTGAAACCGTTTGCTCGACGGTTTTTATATTATACTACCAATTTCTACATTTGTCAACACTATTTTTGCCTTTTTTCAAAGTTTAGGCAGAATAAACACATAAGCATTACGCAAACAATATATCTGAGGTGAAAATTACCATGACAACTATATTTATACGAACTTTTCTCGTTTATGCGATCCTTATAATAGCCATGAGAATAATGGGAAAACGGCAAATAGGTGAGCTTGAAATATCAGAGCTTGTCACAACGCTCATGCTCTCGGAAATAGCAACGATGCCAATAGAAAACCAAGACATTCCGATTTTTCACGCTGTTATTCCGATAATCACCCTGCTCGCCGTTGAAGTTTTTTCATCTGTCATACTGATCAAAGTGCCAAAATTAAAAACGATAGTATCCGCCCGTCCGAGTATCCTTATACGCAATGGCGAGATAGATCAGCGAGAGCTTAAAAACAACAGAATCTCCCTTGAAGAACTTATGTGCGAGCTTCGTGCCGGTCAATGTACAGATCCTACCGAAGTTTCTTATGCCATTCTCGAAAAAAACGGCAAACTCACAATAATCCCAAAATCGAAATATTCCCAACCCACGTCAGAACAGCTCGGTATAAATTCTTTAGACAGAGGGATAATTCATTTGCTTGTAATTGACGGAAACATCTGCGACAATAACCTAAAAGCATACGGAAAAAGCAAAAAATGGCTCGTAAAAGAGTTAAACAAGCTACCACTAAAGCAAGAGCAGATCTATATGTTTGGAATTGACGATTCCGGAGAAACACTTTTGATCAGAAAGGCAAACACATGAAAGCATTTGCGATAACCTGCATTATTTTCACTTGTCTTATCGCTATCATAATAATAAATTTCATATATATAAACAACACCGCTGACACATTGAAAGAATTAACCGAAGCCATACTTCCCTATTCAGACGACCTGAACATGCGCATAGAAGAGCTTGACAGCTTTTGGAAAAAGAATCTTATCAAAATAGAACTCTCGGTAAATCATTCGATTATAAACAATATATCGGCAAGTATCGAAAGCATCAAATCATACTCTCAAAGCGGAGAAAAAGCACTTCTCTCCCGCGAGATCATATTATTAAAGGAAGGAATACTTGAGTTGCGTCGACTCGAACGGATTAAGGTGTCTAACATCTTTTAGAAAAAAGAAAGGTCTCCGCCATCAGCGGAGACCTTAAAAATGTCTATTACAGACCTCTCTTTACATAATGTGTGTGGAGGATATGATGAGCCTTTTCACTGTTAGGTTCACCGAAGAACTCCTTGTAAAGTGTCTGAACCACGGGATTTTCATGAGACTTTCTCAAGCCGATGTTCTTATCTGCATTATAAAGAACGGAAGCTCTCTTCTCACGAAGATTTACGTTGTTACGAACAGAAGCAGGCTGAGTAGGCTGACCTCCACCGTTTACACAACCGCCGGGACAAGCCATGATCTCAATAAACTGTACGTTTACTTCGCCACTCTTAACCTTGTTAAGAAGCTCTTTTGCGTTCTTTGTTCCCGAAGCTACAGCAACGTTAAGCTCAACATCACCAAGCTTGTATGAAGCAAACTTAACGCCTTCAATACCACGAACTTCCTCAAATTCAAGCTTTTCAAGAGGCTTATTTTCGATAACTTCAGCAGCCGTACGGAGAGCCGCCTCCATAACACCGCCTGTTGCACCGAAGATAGCTCCCGCACCCGAACCAATTCCGAACGGAGCGTCAAACTTCTCATCTTCAAGAGCCTTGAAGTCGATACCTGCAGTCTGAATCATTCTGCCAAGCTCACGAGTTGTTACAGCAACGTCAACGTCTGCAACGCCTGCAGCACTCTGACCGTCACGACCAACCTCGAACTTCTTAGCTGTACAAGGAATAGCAGATACCATAAAGATATTCTTGGGATCAAGACCCATCTTTTCAGCGTAGTATGTCTTAACAACTGCACCGAACATCTGCTGAGGAGACTTACATGTAGAAAGATTCTCTGTCATCTCAGGGAAGTAATGCTCGCAGTACTTAACCCAACCGGGAGAACAGGAAGTGATAAGCGGAAGAGCACCGCCATTTTTAAGTCTTCCGAGGAATTCGGTAGCCTCTTCCATAATTGTAAGGTCAGCAGTCATATTCATATCGAATACGCCGTCAAAACCAAGCTTCTTGAGAGCAGAAACCATCTTGCCCTCAACGTCTGTGCCGGGTTCATATCCAAAGCACTCGCCTATAGTTGCACGAACAGAAGGAGCCGTGCATATAACAACGTGCTTATCAGGATCTGCAAGAGCTTCAAAAATCTTCGCTGTATCGTCTCTTTCATAGAGTGCTCCAACAGGACAAGCAACTATACACTGACCGCAGTTCACGCAAGATGTAGAAGCAAGATCTGTTTCAAAAGCACAAGCGATATGTGTATCAAAGCCACGGTCGTTAGCACCGATAACACCAATGCCCTGCATAGCAGCACAAGCACCTACACAACGACGGCAAAGGATACACTTATTATTATCACGAACGATAGCAACAGAAGAGTTATCGATATCGTACTTGTTTACTTCGCCCACAAAATGACTTTCCTCAACACCGTAATCATGGCAAAGCTTCTGAAGCTCACAGTCTGTGCTACGAACACAAGAGAGGCACTTTTTATCGTGGTTAGAGAGAATGAGCTCAAGGTTGAGTTTTCTCGCCTTTACGATTTTGGGAGTCTTAGTCTTTATCTCCATACCCTCGGTAACAGGATATACACAAGCCGTTACCATTCTGAATGGTTTGCCCCCTTCAGACACCTCAACAAGACAGAGACGGCAAGCACCGATCTCATTAATATCCTTGAGGTAGCAGAGAGTAGGAATGTCTATATTGGCAGCCTTAGCGGCTTCCAGAACCGTGGAATTCTTAGCTACGGCATATTCCGCGCCGTTTATTTTAACGTTTACAGTTTCCATTATCCTAGGTTCTCCTTTCTCACTTCTTAGAAATAGCCTTGAACTTACATGTGCCGATACAAGCACCGCACTTCACGCACTTCGCACTATCGATAGCGAAGGACGCGAGCTTATGACCCTCGGCAATATAGTCTGTTCTCGAAATAGCATCTGCAGGACACTGCTTTGCACACATACCGCAACCGATACACTTGTCTTGATCGATAACGAATTGAAGCAAGCTCTTACATACGCCCGCAGGACACTTCTTATCAACGATATGAGCAATATACTCGTCCTTGAAGTAACGGAGAGTAGAAATAACAGGGTTAGGAGCTGTCTGACCAAGACCGCAGAGTGAGTTTTCCTTGATGTAGTAAGCAAGCTTTTCAAGCTCGTCAAGATCAGCAAGAGTTGCCTTACCGTCTGTAATCTTTTCAAGGATTTCCATCATTCTCTTTGTACCGATACGGCACGGAGTACACTTACCGCAAGACTCATCAACTGTGAAGTCGAGGAAGA
>JAFYLR010000057.1 GCA_017550115.1 Clostridia bacterium
CCGTAATCATTGATTCTTGCGTAGGTTGAAAGATACGATATAAGACCGATGTTAGGACCTTCAGGCGTTTCGATAGGACACATTCTGCCGTAGTGGGTGTAGTGTACGTCACGCACCTCAAAGGAAGCTCTGTCTCTTGAAAGACCGCCCGGACCGAGAGCTGAAAGACGGCGCTTATGAGTAAGCTCTGCAAGGGGGTTCGACTGGTCCATGAACTGTGACAGCGGAGAAGATCCAAAGAACTCTCTTATCGCTGTTACGATAGGTCTGGGATTGATGAGCGCCTTGGGAGAAAGTGACTCTACATCCTGAATATTCATTCTCTCCTTGACGATCTTGTCCATTCTCGAAAAACCGATTCTTATCTGGTTTTGCAGCAATTCGCCGACAGAACGCAGACGACGGTTTCCAAGGTGGTCTATATCGTCAATATTTCCTATGCCGTTGCCTAAGCACAGCATATAGTTAATGGATGCAAATATATCCTCGCGCGTGATGTGCTTGGGCATAAGCTCGCCTATTCTGAGCTTCGCCTCTGCCTTTACAGCGTCTACGTCGCCGCCGCACTTTTCCATGATCTCGAGCAATACGCCCAAGTTTACCTTTTCTGTGATACCGATATCCTCAAGAGAATATCCAAGAGCATCTTCAGCGCGGATAGTTCCGTTTGAAAGGATCTTCATTTCGCCGTCAGGCACTCTGACATAAGCCTCGTTTACGCCTGCGTGCTCGATCTGAAGTGCTTTCTCGCGATCGATAAGCTCACCCTCGGTGAACATAAGCTCACCTGTTATGGGATTTATAACGTTTCTGGAGATCACCTTGCCGACGAGTCTTTCGGCAATAGCGAGTTTTTTATTGAATTTATATCTGCCGACGTTTGCAAGATCGTATCTCTTGGGATCGAAGAACAGATTGTTGATAAGCTGTATTGCGCTGTCTACAACGGGAGGCTCGCCGGGACGGAGCTTCTGATAAATATCCTTCAGTGCTTGTTCGCGGATGGTGCATCCATCAGCCTTTGCACGCTCTGCAATATCATCCTTTTCAAGCGTTGCAACGAGTCTTGCATCATCACCGAAATAGTTGATGATCTCAGCATCGGATTCGATTCCGAGCGCTCTTATCAGAACTGAAATAAATATCTTTCTGTTTTTGTCGATTCTTACGTGGAAAATGTCATTTGCATCGGTCTCGTACTCCAGCCATGCACCTCTGTACGGAATTACGGTAGCTGCAAACGTAGTCTTTCCCGATTTGTCTATTGCACTTTCATAGTATACGCCGGGGGAACGTACTATCTGTGATACGATAACGCGCTCTGCGCCGTTGATCACAAACGTACCGTTATCGGTCATTATGGGGAAGTCACTCATGTAGATAACTTCGTCCTTGACCTCAAAGGGCTCTTTTACGGTAAGACGAACCGTTACCTTGAAAGGTGCAGCGTAGTTTACGTCACGTTCCTTACATTCCTCAACGGGATATTTGGGTTTATCGTCAATAGAAAAATCGATAAACTCAATGGCAATATTGCCCGAATAGTCGGTAATGGGAGATACATCTCTGAGAACCTCGTCCATACCTTCTCTGAGAAACCACTCGTAAGACTTTTTCTGAACCTCCAAAAGATTCGGCAGTTCAAGGATCTCGTCTGTCCTTGCAAAACTCATTCTTGTGTTTTTGCCAAGTTTTTGAGGCTTAACCCTTAATTTACTCACTAAATCACTCACTCCATTCGTGTTATTCATACCGTTTCTGCACAAAACGGTCGCTATAATATATAAAACTAATAAAACGCGCATATTATGCGATTTTAGCGTACCGGCAATTTTAACACATAAAATATTAAATGTCAAGAGATTTTTTGCGCTTCCCGCTCGCCAAATAAACGAATTTTTATGTTTTTTATATGAACTTGCGATTAACTTTTCGATTTATGAATTATAATTTACATTCTTTTTACACATTTTTAATCTCGAAAAATCCTATTTTAGCAACTTGCACATTATAAATTGATATCCACTTTCACTGAATTGTATATTTTTCACAAAATAATTAATTAACAATTTATTTACGTTTTTATATTTACACCACAGCCCAATCGCTTTATCGCACCGTCGCAGGCTATCAAATAGGAATAATTTTTTTAAACACGCGCGTTTAATATATTACACGCATTGACCAAAGCGTATAAAGCATGTACAGCGAGGGCAAATGCCCTCGCTGTACCACAAAAAATTTTATTTCAGGATCATATCTCCTGCCTGCCCGATATTGCCTTTGCAAGTGTTTCTCCATCTGTATATTCAAGATCAGAGCCAACTGAGACACCATAAGCCAAACGAGTGACCTTGATATCAAGAGGCTTTATCAGCTTCGACAGATATATCGCCGTCGTTTCCCCCTCTATATTCGGGTTGGTTGCGATAATTATTTCTTTCACACAGTCATCGCCAAGACGGCTTATAAGTGTCTGGATTTCAAGCATATCCGGAGTTATTCCGTTAACGGGTGAGATAGCACCTCCGAGAACGTGATACAGACCTGTATAATCATTCGTTCTCTCAATCGCCATAAGCGTTCTCGTGTCCTCAACAACGCATATAACAGACGCATCTCTGCGTTCATCAGAGCATATAGAGCAAATCTCACTATCTGACAAATTGCGGCAGACACGGCAATGCGTAATACCCTGCTTCATGCCGACTATGGCGTTGCAAAACTCGTTTGCTTCCTCCTGGCTCATACTGAGCACACCAAAAGCCATACGGACGGCACTTTTGCTTCCTACGCCGGGAAGCCTGCGGAAGCAATCTATCATCCGCTGCATCGGGGGAATATAATTACCCATACTGCCTATCAGAACATACCGGGCATATTGAAGTTACCCGTAATTTTTTCCCTTTCAGCATCGTTCGTTTCATTTACCTTCTTTATCGCCTCGTTAACAGCGGCAACGAGAAGATCTGACAGCGTTTCAGGATCATCAGGATCTATTACTTCTTTATCAATATCAATAGATCTTACCTCAAGCGTACCCTTTATCTTGATCTTTACAACTCCGCCGCCTGCGGAAATATCGTATTCTCTTTCGTCAAGATCCGCCTGGAGTGCTTCCATCTCCTCCTGCATTTTTTGCGCCTGGCGCACCAATGCGTTCATATTTGAAGGGCCGCCGCCCATTCCCTTAGGTATTCTTGCTTTCATTTTCAATTCTCCTCTTGATTTTCTTTTATAAACTCATCAAGCAAGGTGTACTCGTTGCTTGCATTTTCTTTATAAGTAAATGTAATATTTTTTTCCGTATATTTTCCGTCGGACACGATGGATACCGCCTGTATTATTTTGTTCTTATTGGTATCCGCTATCGTTTTCGAAAACGCATTTTCAAAAACTATTATCAACGCATTCCCATCTTCATAAGCCGAGCTTCCGTTAAGATACATAACAGCCGAAACCTGATTCGTCGACAACTTTGACACTACCTCGCCCCATTTGCGATAGCTTCGTGCGGATCTCTTCTCCGAAGCTTCAGGTGAGGTATCATTTTTTTCTATTCTCTCCGTAGGCGGTACGCTTTCGATTTTTGTTTTCCCGTTCGGCACACTTTCAGATGCTTCAGCGGAAGATTTCAAAGAAACATCCTGAGTTTTCGTTTTACCGTCCGAGCTGCTGTTCTGCGTATATGCAGGTGCGCTTGGCTGCGAAAACGCGCCGATGGCGGCTTTATCCTCAAGAGATGAGAGCCTTGCCAGCACAGCATCGGCGGAGGTGTCAAGCTTTTCATCGCACATTTTGACAAGAGCAAGCTCCGCAGCCAGCCTTTTTACCGACGGATTCCTCTGCATGAGATACAATGCGTCATTCAACGTCTTTATATGATATAAAAGTTTTTCCTTTGAAAGACGTGTTGCAGCCTTTTCAAGCATTGACGCCTGATTTGGCGAAACGTCAATAAATTTTTTGTAATCGGGAACGGATCTGACGACGAGCATATCACGGTACACACCGGTAAGATCCTCAACAAATACGGAAATATCGTTAGTCTTCGCGCAGACCGATGCTACGTGTGAAAAGACAGCGCCGATGTCCTTTGACGATACAGCTTCCGCTACCGAAAGCAGCGAATCATACGGCGAAACTCCGAGAAGAACACTTGCCGCATGACCGTCTATCCTGCCATTCTGACCTGCACAAAGCTCAAGATATCCGAGCGCATCACGCATACCTCCCGAAGAAAGCTTTGCCATTATGAACAGCGCATCCTCGTCAACGTCAATTCCTTCTTTTTCGGCAACCTCAGCAAGACGGTCGCAAATAACGCTCGTATCTATTCTGCCGAAGTCGAATCGCTGGCAACGCGAAACTATCGTTGCGGGAAGCTTGTGTATTTCCGTGGTAGCCAATATAAATACAACGTGCGCGGGAGGCTCTTCAAGCGTCTTTAAAAGAGCGTTGAACGCCTGCGTGCTCATCATATGAACCTCGTCGATGATATAGACACGGTATTTTAGCTCCGTCGGAGTATAAGATATTTCATCTATCAATTCGCGTACGTCGTTTACACCGTTGTTACTTGCCGCGTCCATTTCAACGATATCAGTATTCAGTCCGCTTTGACAAGCGAGGCAAGACGGGCATTTACCGCACGGCGAACCGTCAACGGGAGATTCGCAGTTGACTGCACGGGCGAGTATTTTTGCACACGTAGTCTTGCCTGTGCCCCTTGTACCGCAAAACAGATACGCATGGGCAGTTTTTCCCGTTTGTACCTGATTTTTGAGTATCGGCACAACGTGCTGCTGACCGTACACATCGTCAAACGTTAACGGACGGTACTTTCTATACAATGCCTTATACGCTTCGCTCATCTTATCACCACACAAAAAATAATACAAAAAGCAAGCCACAAAATGAGACCATACACCGAAACCTCGAACATTGCCTGCGCGCGTTAACGCACCCTCTGCTCAAAACAGGCACCCTTGCAACACATCGGAAACTCCGCTTAATGCTGCTTGGTTCCCCACCTGACATGGTTCACGGATTCTGATTGCGCAAGACCCGCTTCTCAACACAGAAAAGTACGTCACAGACCACACAAACAAAGCCCTCAGTAACGGATACCACCCCCGCTATAGCGGATTGCAGGTACAGGGCACCGCTGACTCCCCGGCTGGTATGGCCTTATTTCATAGCTTGCATCGGTTATTATAACACAGAAAAAGAAATAATTCAAGACTATTTTGCAATTTTAACGAAATTGTATGTGGAAATATTGTAAACAAATTTAATTTACAAATCGAGAGAAAACGAGAAAAACACATAAAAACGAGAGAAAAAACGAGAAAATCGCTATCAAAATTAAAAAACACATTTTTTTATTTAAAAATTCTCTTGACAAAACGCACCGCTTGTGATATACTATCGCCGTTTGATAAATTAACAAAAAAACGGAGGAAAAAGTAATGTCCACTTTTATGGCAAAAAAAGAGACGCTTACCCGC
>JAFYLR010000058.1 GCA_017550115.1 Clostridia bacterium
AAACGATACTGAAGGTTATCGAAAAGCCAAAGGTCGCATGCGGATATGTGGCTGTGCCGATTTTAAATCTATAGTCTTGTCACGCAGGGCGTGACAAAGTTCCAAGTTTGTTTGGTAGACATATCCGAGCAAAAAAGGTACAATTATATCACACAAACATAGGAGGGACTTATTATGACAATCGGTCAAAGAATACAACAAATAAGAATTGAACATAGCCTTTCACAAGAAGAATTTGCCGAAAAACTTGGCACAACGCGGCAGACGGTTTCACGATGGGAGCTTGATCAGACCTTTCCAGAAATAGCCAAGATTGTACTTATCAGTAAGGTGTTTTCAGTCAGTACTGACTCTATCCTGAAAGATGGCATAAGCACTTTTGATGCCGATGTTGAGTATTTCACCTGCGGCGTTTACCGCGGATCTAATTGCGAAATTGTCGAGACCGAAAAATTTGCGCTTATATTCTATTGCTCTTCCGACAAAAAGATTTTGGGAACAAAGCTTTATAAGGGCTTTGAAAATAAAAAACGACTCGTTGCAATATGTGAAAGAAATATACCTGATGAAAAAACAGAATACGCTTATTTTGTTAAAGATAGCGATCAACATACAGAAGTCTCTAACAGTGAAAGACTGGCCCCACAGCTCGGTGAGGCTTATGATTCTAATGCAAAAAAATCAATGCGTCGGTTAGAATCCTTTGTTGTCGATCATAACAGTTCTTCTTTGCCTGCTGTAAAACATGCGGGAATCCCAAAATGCTTGACTCTTTGGCGAATGGCTGACAGTTATTTTGCCAACCATGATAGATTTAATTTCTTTCTGTGTACGGGAAAAACAGAATATATTTTTTCTATTGAGATTAAAGATACTAATATTTACTGCGGTGCATCTTATAATATTGTTTTTGATCTCGGACTATTCAGCGGAGGACAGTTCTTTAGAATACGTAATTATAAGGATAACAGCGAAAAATGGACCGGATTTTTCTGCGATTTTTCACACGAAGCGGGTGAAATAAATATACCGACAGATCAGTGTGAGTTGGGAAAATGTATTCAGACAAGCAAAGGTCTTATGTGGTGCGTAAAAAGATACAGTGACGACGAGATAGTTTTGCAGGGGTGCGGTGACGATGAATATACGTATCGCCGCGAGGATAAAAGGACGGAGCAGTTTAAAAGTTTGTAGCTCGGTCATCCCGATTTTTTTAATTTAAGTCTGCCGAAGCGTCAAGCAAAGGCAGACTTTTTTTGTTTGCTGACCTAAAAAATTTCACAATTTTATTGAAATTTTCAAACGGCTGTGCTAAAATCATTCTTGTAGATTATTTCTATCTTACGGAGGATAAAATTTATGACGTTAAAAATTTCGGTTATAATTATAGCTCTGCTCGGTAGTCTTTACACGCTGATACTTAATATCGTGGAGCACCGCTCGGCAAATAACCCCACTCCCGAAAATCTTTCGGACGTTTACGACGCTGAAACCTATGAAAAATGGAAGAAATACAGAGCGGAGCATTCCCGACTTGCCACTATTTTCACGGTGATCGGTGCGCTTGTAACAGTGGCACTCCTCTTTACCGATCTTTACGCGATTTTTGCCCATCTTTTCGGCGAAAATATGTATGCACAGATATTCGGTATCGTACTGCTTGAAGCGATCGTCGGTACTGTTGTAGGAACTATCGAAAGCTATGTAAGCAATATGATAATAGAGCAAAAGTACGGCTTTAACCGCACGAATATGAGGACCTTTATTTTCGACAGAATAAGATCGGTTCTGATAGGACTTGCACTCTCCTGCGCGCTTGCATATCTTCTTGCGTGGGTGCATATGGCTCTCGGTGCTTGGATGATACTCGTTTTTGCCGCAGTGGTTTTCGCGTTTACACTTCTTATCAGCTTCCTTTATCCGATACTCAGCCGTGTAGGGAATAAGTTCGTGCCTCTTGAGGAGGGTGAGCTGAAAGACAGACTTATGGAGCTTCTCACAAAGCACGGATATAAGGTAAAAGCTATAGAAGTAATGGACGCATCGCGCCGTACAACAAAGCTTAATGCCTATTTTACAGGCTTTGGTAAGCTCAAAACCATAGTGCTTTACGACAACCTTGTAAATGCTATGACAACAGATGAAATATGCGCCGTTTTTGCCCACGAGCTTGGACACGGACTTCATAAAGACGTTCTTAAAGGACAGATCGGAAATTTCGGAAATCTTCTCCTTATGGCAGTTGTTGCGTGGCTGTCGGCAAGTATTCCCGAGCTTCACGAGGCTTTCGGATTTGAAGGGATAAACTACGGATTTGCCTACGTTCTTGTGGGTATCTTCCTCGGACTTATTCAGCCTATCACCTCTATGATAATGAACGCGCGTAGCCGCAGTGCAGAGTACCGCGCGGACAGACAGGCAGTAAAAGAGGGCTACGGCGAGGCTATGATAACAGCTCTCAAAAAGCTCGGTAAAGAGAATTTTTCTCACCTTGCACCCGCAAAGCTTAACGTAGTAATGGAGTATAGCCACCCGCCGCTCAGCAGCAGAATAGAAGCAATCGAGCGTGAGATTGAAAATAAGAATAAGTGAATATTATAAAACGTCCGAAAAGCTGTCTTTTCGGACGTTTTTTCATTGACAACTTAATATCTTTGTGATAAAATCAAATAAGTAAAAATTCAGAAAGGCAGACAATATTATGAAACTTTCAAACAAATCAATAATGCCGCTCGTTCGCGGAGCTTATCAGATGAAGGAGGAAGATGGCTATCTTACCTTTTACCACTATGATGACTCTCAGATCGAGTATCTTAAATTCAGCGAGTTTTTCTATGACCGCGCAAGAGCATCTTCTTCTATAAGACTCGAATTTGAAACAGACGCAACCGAGATCGGCTTTGACTATAAGATCTTCTGGGCAGGCTCGTACGACACCATAGACGTTTTGTCGGACAACACTCCTGTCGCTATAAAGCATATCGACGGAACATCTCCCAAGGGTAAGCTTACGTTTAGTCTTCCCGAGGGAAAGAAAAGACTTACAGTGTATTTCCCGATAGACGTTAAACTCGGAATTAAAAATCTTCGCATTGAAGGAAAATGGCGTAATCTCAAGAAAAAAGCTACCAAGGTTCTTTGGCTCGGCGACTCTATCACACAGGGATTCGGAACCTTTCTTGCAAGCGGAACTTACGTAAACGTAGCGGCACGTCAGCTTGGATATGACGTACTTAATCAGGGTATCGGTGGATATTATTTTGACGCAAACGTCATTACACCTATGGAGGGCTATACGCCTGGAAAGATAATCGTAGCTATGGGTACTAATATACATCAGGCAGAGAATAAGGACGAGTTGACCGTTAAATATTTTGAAGCACTTGACAAGGTGTATAACGGTATTCCCACTCTTGTTCTTACTCCTATCTGGCGCTGCAACCCCGGTACGAATATGGAAAAGCTTCTCGAAATGGCTGGAATAATCAAGAGAGAATGCGCGAAATATCCGAATATAAAGGTC
>JAFYLR010000059.1 GCA_017550115.1 Clostridia bacterium
GTTTGTCCCTCAGCTTATAGTCGGCCCCGTTGTTATGCACGACGAACTTTTGCCTCAGATAGAGGGAGATCGACTGCTTGATTGGGACAAAACGATATAATGCGAGGGGTTCTGCTTTTTTCTGTCGGTGCGGCGAAAAAGGTGATACTTGCAAATCCTATGATAGACTATGCTACGGTGTTTTATGCGGGGGATATTTCAGCTTCGGATTCGTCTGCTGCGTGGCTCGGTGTCGTTGCCTTTACTTTTGCTTATTATTTTGATTTTTCGGGATACATAGATATGGCAAGAGGGCTTGGACTTCTTTTTGGTATGCGTTTGCCTATAAACTTTGATTCTCCTTATAAGGCACGGGACTTTGCTGATTTTTGGCGACGTTGGAATATAACTATTTCCCGTTTCTTCGACTCTGCTGTTTTCAGAAATCTTTTCGGGTTCGGAGACAGAATACCAAAGCTCATTTTTGCTACGCTCGTTACTTTTCTTGTTTCGGGCATTTGGCACGGTGCGGCTTGGCATTATATCATATGGGGACTTGTTTGCGGTCTGCTTGTGGCTCTTTCCAATATCCTCACTCTTTATCGTATAAAGATACCGAAGGCTGTTGGATGCGGTGTGACGTTCTTTGTGATGATGCTTGTGAGAGTATTGTTTGATGCGGAGAATATGACGGACGCTGTTTTGGTATATAAAAAGCTCTTTACTTTTAGCGGAACACTTGAGCCTTTGTTGGATAATCTTTATATCGTGGCGATTATTTTTGTCTCGGCTCTTATTTGCTTCATTCCGAAAAATTCAAATGAAATAACTGATATTAAGGCAGAAGAGAGCCGTCCTCTCGGAGCTTTACATATAATATTTGCCGCGGCACTTCTTGTCTTCTCGATAGCGAATATGAGTTCGATCTCAACCTTCCTTTATTTTAATTTCTGAGGTGAGCGATGTCACTTAAAAAACAAATTCTTATATTTGCCCTCTCTTGCCTGTTTTTTGTTATGTTATTCGGGCTTTTTAACGCTTTAGTTGACCCTTTCGGCGTTTTCGGAGACGTGATCTTCGATTATTACGAATACAATATGACGCAGAACCCGAGAGTTGCAAAGATTGCTTATATTGATGAGCATGGTGATGAATACGACTCGTATATTTTCGGATGCTCGAAATCGTCCTCGTATCCTGTTGAGGAGCTTAACGAATATCTTGACGCAAACTTCTTTAATATGTTCGCATATGGGGGAGATTTGGCAGATATTGAAAAAATGGCATCTTACGTTATCGAGACCAAGACTGTTAAAAATCTTGTTCTGGCAATAGGGCCTGAAGCGGCTTACCGCTTTGATTCCGAGGAAGATAAGATAAAAGATAATCTTCACGAAAAGGTTGATGAAAATATAAATACACCGCTTTTTTGGGCTAAATACCTTTTCCTCAATCCCGCTTATTCTTTTGATAAGATAGAGTCGTTTTTTTCACGTTCTTACCTGCCTGATTCAACAAATGTTTTTATAGCCGAGACAGGAGCTTATAACAAATCCCTGCGAGACAATATGCCAATTTCAGATATTGATAGCTATTATGAGGATATGGCGGGGGCGGAATTTGATATAACACACAGCCGTCCGATGACTTATATTGATGAGGCGGTAGAGGCGGTAAAGAAGATAAAAGAAGCGTGTGAAGCTAAAGGAATAAACTTTATTTTGATAGGCTCACCTATGTATGACGCAGAGATAGAATGTTATAGCGTGGCGGAGCTTGGTGAGTTTTGTGTACGCTTAAGCGAGATAACCGATTTTTATAATTTCTGGGGTTATAATGCCTATTCGCATGATGCGCGTTATTTCTATGACGGATATCATTTCAGAAACTGCGTTGGAAGTGCAGCTCTTGCGTATATATTTGAAAATGACGAGGTCTATGTTCCCGAAGGGTTTGGACGTCTTACGACAAAGGATAACGTCATAGAGCATATTGAGCTTGTGACAAACAAAGACAGTGGCACAAAAGAGACTTTGACAAAAGATGTCCCGATACTTATGTATCACGCCCTGACAGAAGACATAAATGAAGCCAGTGACACTATAATCACGGTCGATGCATTTGAAGAACAGATGGCGGCACTTAAGGAAAACGGATATACGGCGATTTTCTATGCTGATTTGTTGGATTATGTTTACAGAGGCGAGACTCTTCCCGAAAAGCCTGTTCTTATCACGTTTGATGACGGATATTCAAGCAATCTTACACTTGCTATGCCTATCCTTGAAAAATATGAAATGTGTGCTACCACTGCCGTTATCGGTGTAAGCGTAGGGAAAGACACATACAAAGATACGGGCGTTGAAATGTATCCTCATTTTTCACTTGACGAAGCAAAGGGTGCTTATGAAAAAGGTGTTTTTGACTTCCAATCCCATACCTTTGATATGCATAATAATTCCCTTGACACAGATTACCGTGACGGAATGTTACAAAAAGACGGCGAGAGTGAAAAGCACTATATAGAGGTTCTGCGAGAAGATTTTTCTATGTCACGAGAGCAGATAGAGCAGGGGGTAGGGAACGACGTGTTCGTTATAACATACCCGCATGGAAAATGTACCTCACTTACTGACGTTGTGTTAAGTGAAGAAGGTGCTATTATAAGTGTGACAGTTGAGAATGGAATAAATGAGATATTAAAAGGGTTGCCTCAGTCACTCAGGCAACTCAGAAGAATAAATATGACCGATTCCATAGGGGGCGATGAGCTTATATCGCTTTTGGAAGGAAGTAATTGAGATCGAAAGGAGCGTAAAAGAATGACAGCATCAGAAATTTTGCTCGATTTTTTCAAAAATGAAAAGAAGATAAACGATATTGATGAGAATACTGACTTGTTCCGAGAGGGACACGTAAATTCTCTGTTTGCCTTGGAAATGGTTGTTTTCTTGGAAAAAACATTTTCTTTTAAGATACCGAGAAAAGAAATGAAGAAGGATAATTTTAAGAGCGTTGCCGCAATGGTATCGCTTGTTGAAAGGCTAAAGAACTGATATGGCAAAGGAAGCAAAGATAAAATGTCTTGTGTTTGACCTTGACCGGACTCTCTGGCACGGTATTCTTTCAGAGGGCGGCGGCAAGGAGCTTATAGAGGGAATGAGAGAGTTCGTTCTTGAGCTTGACAGACGAGGAATCGTAATGAGTATTGCATCGAAAAACGATGAGAATGCGGCGATGAAAAATCTGCGTCTGTTAGGGCTTGAAGAATATTTTCTTTGTCCCAAGATAAATTGGGGAGCAAAGTCCGAGTCGATAAAGAACATAATATCATCGCTTGGTATAAAGCAGGGGGCGGTTGCGTTTATTGACGATAACCCTTTTGAGAGGGACGAGGTTGCTTTTGCCCTGCCTGATGTTAGAACGTATGATGCTCTTGAGTTTGATAAAATGCTTGAATACGATGAATTTTGCCCCGTCTTTATAACCGAAGATGCGAAAAACAGAAGAAGTATGTATCGGGCGGATTTTGAGCGAAAAGAGGACGAAGCCGCTTTTGGTGGTTCTGCCGAGGAGTTTTTGTCAACGCTTGGAATGAATCTGAAAATTTCCAAGGTTACAAAAGAGGATCTGCGTCGAGTTCACGAGCTTACGGTACGTACTCATCAGTTGAATTCTACAGGTTATACATACAGCTTTGAGGAGCTTGAAGCGATGATAGATTCCCCTGACCATATTTTCCTGATAGCTTCGCTTGAAGACAAGTATGGGGACAGCGGCAAGGTGGGTATTCTGCTCATCGAAAAGAGCGGGGATACGTATCTTCTTAAATTGCTGATAGTTTCCTGCCGTGTTATGTCAAGGGGAATAGGTACGGCTCTTCTTACTTATGCTGTCAGACTTGCGGCACTTAATGGCGTAAAATTGCTTGCCGAGTTTAAGGAGACCGAGCATAACAGAATAATGTACATAACGTATAAGCTTATGGGCTTTGAGGAAATTGAAGAAAACGGAAACGATATTTTACTGGGTTTTGCCGATGATGAGTTGCCCGAGTTTCCCGAGTATTTGAGGGTTGAGGTAGAAAGATGAAATTTATAAAGACATCATCATTGATGATTTTAGTTATGCTTTGCTTACTTTTCACACTTAGCGGTTGTGGCGAATCACATGCGACCTCGGGTGTTCCGTCCGATGCTTTTGACGTATGCGAAGTGGGCGTTGAGATCTGCGGTGAGATTATAAGAGTTCAAAAGAATATGTCGGGCGACGGATATACTTTGTATTTGCCGGCGTTTTGCGATGGTGTTTTGTGGTCGTTACCTGAGAATCTTGAACAGATCACGTTGTCGGGGAAGGAAATACGTGATGGCGAAAGCGCACAAGAGTTGACCTCGGCAGAAAGTGTGATATTTAAGTCGGGAGAAGCCGAAGTTGAGGTAAGGGTTCTTCGATCGGCGAATATTCCCGCCCTGTTTTTACACTCTGACGACGGAAATATGGACAAGATAAATTCAAGTCCCGACCATAGCTACGGAACGGCAGGAGAATATTCCCTGATATCCTCTGATGGTGCGGTTTTATCCTCGGGAGCTCTAAAAAAGCTTCGAGGCAGAGGAAATTCCACCTGGAACGGTACGGCAAAAAAACCGTATCAGATGGAGTTAAAGTCCTCTGAATCTTTGTTAGGCTTGGCGAAAGCAAAAAAATACGTGCTTCTTGCAAATTATTACGATCCGTCCCTGCTTCGTAACAGCGTTGCATTTTCTCTTGCGAAGGTTGCCGATGGGTTCTCGCCGAATTTTGCACCCGTAGATCTTTATGCCTGCGGAGAGTATATTGGTTCATATCTTTTGTGCGATAAGATAGATATTGATGAAGAAAAAATAGATATTATAAATCTTGAGGAGCTTACGGAAGATATTCTTGAAGAGGATCCCGATACATATGAGCGTGGAGGTGCGATAACGGGTGCCGAGCACGGCTCATATAAATGGTATGAGTTGCCCGAAGACCCGAAGGACATAAGCGGAGGCTTTGTGCTTGAGGTGGATTATCCCGAAAGATATCCAGATGAGGTAAGCGGTTTTGTCACAGAAAGGGGACTTCCTATCGTTATCGTTTCTCCCGAGTGTGCATCAAAAGCTCAAGTTGAGTATATAAAGGAATACGTCGGAGATTTTGAGGATGCTTTATATTCAGAGGACGGATATAATGAAAAAGGGAAGCACTATAGCGCTTACGTTGATATGGATTCGCTTGTATTCCGTTATCTTTTCGAAGAATTCACCTTGAATATAGATGCCTGTGTATCCAGCTTCCATATTTATAAGGATTCTGACACAAAAGACGGAAAATTGAATTTCTCTTGCGTCTGGGATTACGATTGCACTTTTGGAAACTACAATTTGTATGCGGATCTGACTTCGCCCGAAACTCTTTTTGTGGCGTCAAGCGAAACCCGCAACAGTGGAACTATGCCGAGCTGGCTTTATGCCTTACTCGGACACGAAGATTTTGTTTTGAGAGTTAAAGAGTATTATACCGAAGCATTCGCCCCTGCGGCAAGAGAGGCGTTGAGTTCTATCACAGACAAAGCTGACGAGATAGCCAAATCGGCTTATATGGATGACGCTTTGTATAGCGGTGCTGATAATAAGAATTTCTTTGGTGCTGACAGTGGAGAAAACTTTGATGAGGCGGTTATATATCTTACCGATTTTATCGAAAAACGCATAGAATTTTTTGATAAAACATTTGGTGACGCAAATCAATAAAAAAGAACGACTGTACTCTTTTCAATGAGTACAGTCGTTTTGCTTTTCATATTTTATCTGACAGCCATTTTCACTATTTTGTCGCAAAGCTCTTCGTAGCCGATACCGACCGCTGCCGCTGCCTGCGGAAGCAGACTTGTGGGTGTCATACCGGGTAGAGTGTTAGCTTCAAGGCAGTAAGCCTCTCCGTCTTCTGTCAGAATATAGTCCATTCTCGCAAGTCCACGCAAATTCAGTGCCTCAAATGCTCGACGGGTATAGTCAGCCATTTTTTCACAAGCTTCCTTTGTTATAGGCGCAGGGCATATCTCCTCTGTCATTCCGCTTTGGTACTTATTTTTGTAGTCGTAATATCCGTTTTTGGGTATTATTTCGATAGCGGGAAGTACTTCGCCGTCAAGAATAGCCACGGTCATTTCGCGTCCGACTATTTTCTTTTCTATCAATATCTTATTTTCATATTTTTCAGCAAAAGCGAGTGCGGATTCAAGCTCGTCTTCGTTTTCGATTATCGACACACCCACACTTGAGCCACAGCTGCAGGGCTTTATAACGCAGGGCAGACCGATACCAGCAACTATCTCTCGAATATTGTCCTTTTTCATGTCGCAAAGTACGCCGGAAGGTGTCGGAATACCCTCAAGCGACAGTAATTTCTTTGTTATATCCTTATCCATTGCAAGCAGACTTCCGATATATCCTGAACCTGTGTAACGGATACCGTAGTTATCAAGCGTCGCTTGAAGCTGACCGTTCTCACCCATTGCACCGTGCAGACCTATATAGACAACGTCAGCAAGTGCGCACACTTCAAGCACTCCCGGGCCGATAAGCGCCTTTCTGCCTCCGTTTCTGCGGATTATTTCATCAAGATCTGGTATATCCTCTTCAACTTTATATGTATAATCTCCCTTGTCACTAAAAAGATCGAGAGAGGGGGTAACACCCTCAGCTAATCCCTCATAAACGTCAACGAGCAATACTTTGTGGGAGCTTTTTGTAAGTGCGTTTGCGATAAGTGCGGCAGACGTCAGCGATACGTCACGTTCGGGACTGATACCGCCCGCCAAAACAACAATATTCATATATAACCTCCAAAATAATAACTTTATAATATATTTATATGTTTTTTTTCAGAAATGCGACTCTATCATTTCCTCCAAAATCCCGAATTATCTCACATGAAAAGGAAAACTCATTTGCGAGTGTGCAGATCTGCTCTCCTTGGTCGTAGCCTATCTCAAAGGCAATAAATCCGTCTTCTTTCAAAAGAGAAGCATGTTGAGATAGTATTGAACGATAGAAAATAAGACCGTCTTCACCGCCATCAAGTGCCGCCCTTGGCTCATGCTGGACTTCTGTTTCAAGTGATTCGATAACAGAGGAGCGAATATACGGCGGATTTGAAAGAATAGCGTCAAATTGCGGTGTGTTATTGTCTATAAGAATAGGATCATTTTTTAAGACATCGCAACAAATCGGGAGAAAGCGCTCTGAAACTTTGTTAAGCTTGGCGTTCTCTTCAGCTAATTTTAACGTGTCTTCATAAAGCTCGAGAGCAACGCCCGTACAATCCTGTCTATGAGCAAGAACCGATACCGCAATACAGCCGCTTCCGGTACACATATCTGCAAAAAGCGAATCTTTTGGTAACCTTTCTATTGCAAGTTCAACCAAGATCTCAGTATCGGAGCGGGGAATAAGACAATTTTCGTTGACGCGATATTTCTCATCATAGAAATAACACTCACCGAGAATATATTGCAGAGGATAATGCGAAGCTCGCTTTTGTATTGCAGCATATAACTCTGCACAGTCGAAAACCTTGTCTTTTGATATGAGAAGCTCTGCCGGAGAGAGACCGCAAAACCTTTCAAGCAACAGCGAGGCTTCGTGTTCTGCATTGTCTATGCCGACGCTTTTAAGCAAATTACAAATATCATAGTAACGCATCTTACACCCTCGCAAAGTATTTTCTTACATTATACACGAAAAATCAAGAAAAAAAAAGACCTTTATCAATTTTTATGGAAATATTTATTTATAAAAAAATGCTTTGACTATTGCTTTTTTCGAATAACGGTGGTATACTATAATTGAAAATAAAAAAACAAGGAGGTCAATATTATGTTTTTTATTGAGAAAAAGCCCGAAAAGCCGAATGTAGCTAAAATTGTTGCAATTTCTGTTGGTGTTACGTTTGCTATCGCAGCTGCTGCTTATGGTGCTTATTTGTTCTGCCGCAAGTATTGCAGTCTCTGCAAGTGCGACGATTCTTTCTTTGATGATGACGATTTTGATTGCGATTGCCTCTGTGATTGTGATTGCGAATGTGAAGATTCTGACGAGGAAGATTCTGACGATACGGTTGAGTTTTAATGACAAGAAATTACACGCTGTCGCAATAAGCGACAGCGTGTTTTTTGCAAATTTTGAATTTATCGTATTTTGGAATCATCTGGGATATGGTTTTGTTACTTTGCTTGGTCTAAGAATCAAACAAAATGTACAGTATTGTGTTGATTTTTTCAAGCAGTAATGAGGAATTTTCACAATATTTGGAAATATAAAATACTTTCAGCAAAAAAAGCAAAAAAACACTTGACAAATGTGTTTTAGTATGATATTATATTAAGGCAGTTTTGAAAAAGAGTATGCGGGTGTAGTTCAATGGTAGAATTCCAGCCTTCCAAGCTGGTCGCGTGGGTTCGATTCCCATCACCCGCTCCATGCTGTACCGGTATGTACCCTTAGCTCAGCCGGATAGAGCAACTGCCTTCTAAGCAGTAGGTCGAGGGTTCGAATCCCCCAGGGTACGCCAGACAGTAGCTTCAACTTGATAGTATGGTGGAATTAGCTCAGTTGGTTAGAGCGCCAGGTTGTGGCCCTGAAGGCCGTGGGTTCGAATCCCATATCTCTCCCCAATAAAAAAGAAACTTTTGATAAACAAAAGTTTCTTTTTTATTTATCCAAGCCGCAGGCTTGGTATATCATCCGACGCAAGTCGGTA
>JAFYLR010000006.1 GCA_017550115.1 Clostridia bacterium
ATTGCAATTTATGGCGATTACTCTCGTTATACCAGCAAACCTCTCAAAGATTTTATCTATGAGAGCAATAAAGGCAAGAGTGTATTTTTTGTTTCCACCAAGGAAGAAGCAATCGAAATGCTGACAAAGTAAATTCCAATTTGTCGAGCAGTTAACATAATAAGCATTAGCCGCGGTTCACATCGAGCCGTGGCTTTTCTTTTTGCTCGATAAAACTATTATAATGCATAAATTTCATATTGATTGAAAAAATCGACATCTTTTTTGTGATAAGGTGTCGATTTTTTTACTATAGTACAACATAAGCGAAAATTCGCAGATTTTTGAAAGGTACAGAATATGAAAGGAGTGAAAAAAGCAAGGATTTTCAAGGGATTTTGGAGCTTTATTTGTAAATACAAAAGTATATATAAAGCTCACAAAATCGAGGGATGAAACAGCGGACGAAGTCCGATGCTTCATCCCGAAGAAACAAAACGGATTTTCCAAAACGGAAAATCTGCACTATTATGTTATGGGTTTTTAGCCACCGGTTCCCTCAATACAGATGGTTTCAGTCTAAACAAAATCTGTGTGGGGGTGAGTGCGTGGGCAGAAATCGCAAGAACATAACCATTCAACTGAATAGGCGTATTGACGAGCTTTTGAGGATTGGCGAGAAGAAAGTCAAGGTCGATGGGCGTGCCGAGGGCATACACAGCGTTAAAACGGCAGACAGCTATCGGGGAACGGCAGGACGGCTCGCAGAGGTGTGCAAGGCTTCGGGCGTGAGAAGTATCGAAGATATTGACAAAAGCGTGGTCGAGCGTTATATGGAGTCTTACCGCAACGCATCTGCGTGGACGGTCAGCCGTGAGCTTTCAGCTACCAACAAGATACTGGGAACGAGCTACACGCCAAGCGACTTTGGCTTTACGCAACGCCGCACACATGTATCTGTCAAGAACAACAGAGGCGATTTGCCACCCACAAGCACCGCACACAAATCGGAGAACCAAGATGCGTTATACTTCGCTTCTGTTACTGGTTGTCGCCGTTCTTCTCTTGATCCTTCCTCGAAAACGGCGGTTACGGCATCCGATGCCGTAAGAAATGCCCAAGGGCAGATTATAGGATTTCGCTTTGTCGAAAAGGGCGGTAGAGAAAGGGTGTCAGCCGTATTGCTTTCGGAACGCCAAAACCTCACACAATGGGTTGACAATAAGCTCAAGGGCGGTCTTTCTCCCGATGCCCCTCTGATAAGCCATATTGACAAGAATATGGGTAGCCACCGTATGCGTGCCGAGTACGCAAAAGAGCTTTATAACGAGCTTAAAGAAGCCAAAGAGCGAGGCATAGACATATATGACGGTCGCAAGTATGAGCTGTTTATCAATAAGGATAAGTACGAACACAGCTATAATAACCCACGTTTCAAAAGCGACACAGTACACGGCTTGGACAAGGCTATTGCCCTTGAGGTCAGCTTCAACCTCGGTCATAACCGCCTCGATGTGAGCATCTATTCCTATCTCAAACAGTGATGGGGGATAAAGCGTAAATAGTTGTCGTTGATTTTGTTATGCACTATTATAAAGTACGTTATTTTTAACGAATACAAATTAAGAAAGGACATATAGTTATGTCAAATTTAAAAAACAAGAAGAACCAATTAAGAGCAGTTATTTATGCAAGATATTCAGACGATAATCAGCGTGTTGAGAGTATCGAGGGACAGATTCGCGAGTGTACCGAGTTTGCCAATGAGCAAGGGTACACATTAGTGGGAACTTATACGGATAAGGCACGTACCGGAAAGACCGAAAAGCGTGTACAGTTTCAAAAAATGTATCTTGATAGCAAAAAAGATATATTTGATATTGTAATTGTGTGGAAGATTGACCGCTTTGCAAGAAAAAGGGATATGATTTCACATTATAGGTATCAATTCGAGCAAAACGGTGTTTCGGTTGTTTCCGCTAAAGAGCCTGCTCCCGAGGGATCAAGCGGAATTATGCTTAAGGGTATGCTTGAAGTTATAGCGGAGTTCTATTCTGCCGAGCTTTCCGAAAAGGTAAACCGAGGAATGAAAGAGAACGCCTTAAAGCAGCTCTGGAATGGTGGTCATATTCCGTTTGGTTATCGAGTAAACGCAGAACAGCGTTTAGAGGTTGATCCTATTAAAGCACCGCTTGTCAAGGAAATCTTCAAAATGTGCTATGACGGAAAGACAGTTAAAGAGATACACCGCATTTTGACCTCGATGAACGTTTTGAACGCTCAAGGAGAACCGATAGCGTATAGTAGCGTTAGAAATATGTTAGGCAACAGAACCTATATCGGAGAATATAGAAGTATGGACTTTGTTATTGAAAATGGTATCGAGGCTATCATTGACAAAGAACTGTTTGAGGGGGTGCAAAGAGAGATTGAGAAAAACGCTCACGCTCCTGCTCGTCATACCGCAGACGAAGATTATCTTTTGACAACCAAGCTGTTTTGTGGCAAGTGTGGGGCGATGATGGTCGCACAAGCTGGAACGAGTAGAACGGGAAAGCTCTACC
>JAFYLR010000060.1 GCA_017550115.1 Clostridia bacterium
TGATACCTCTTGCTCTCTCTTCGGGAGCGTTGTCGATCTGGTCATATGCCATGAACTCAACGTTGCCGGCTGTGAGAGAAAGTGTCTTTGTGATAGCAGCTGTAAGAGTTGTCTTACCGTGGTCAACGTGACCGATAGTACCAATGTTTACATGGGGTTTCGTTCTTTCGAATTTTTCCTTAGCCATTGCTAAATCCTCCTAAAATGTGTAATATATTTTTTAATTTTGCAAATAGAAATTACTTCTTTGCACGAGCTGTGATAATAGACTCCTGAATGGACTTAGGCACTTCTGCGAAGTGGCTGGGCTCCATGGAGTACTGCGCACGTCCCTGTGACTTGGAACGAAGATCGGTTGCATAACCAAACATCTCAGAGAGAGGTACGAATGCAAGAACTTCTGTTACTCCAACACCAGGTTCCATTGACTGGATAGCGCCACGGCGAGAGTTGAAGTCGCCGATAATATCTCCCAGATAATCATCGGGAGTGATAGTAACAACCTTAACGATAGGCTCTGTAAGCACGGGATCTGCAAGTCTCATAGCTTCCTTGAATGCCATAGAACCGGCAATCTTAAACGCCATTTCAGACGAGTCAACTTCGTGGTAAGAACCGTCATAAAGTGTTACCTTAACGTCAACAACGTTATAGCCTGCAAGAACACCGTTCTGCATAGCACCCTGGATACCCTGGTTAACAGGCTCGATGAATTCCTTCGGAATTGCACCGCCGGTAACCGCATTAACAAACTCGTATCCTGCTCCGGGCTCGTTAGGCTCAAGCGTGATCTTAACGTGACCGTACTGACCTGAACCACCGGACTGTCTCTTATACTTGCATTCATGGTCGATCTTCTTACGAACTGTCTCCTTGTATGCAACCTGAGGTCTACCGATATTTGCCTCTACCTTAAATTCACGAAGCAAACGGTCAACGATGATCTCAAGATGAAGCTCACCCATTCCGGCAATAATTGTCTGACCGGTCTCTTCATCAGTATAAGTTCTGAATGTCGGGTCTTCCTCTGCGAGCTTTGCAAGAGCTATACCCATCTTTTCCTGACCTGCACGGGTCTTAGGTTCGATAGCTACGCTAATAACAGGCTCCGGGAATTCCATTGACTCAAGGATAACGGGATTGTTTTCGTCACAGAAAGTATCACCTGTTGTAGTGTACTTTGTGGAAACGACTGCCGCAATATCACCTGCATAACAGGTATCGATATCTGCTCTGTCATTTGCATGCATCTGCAGAATACGACCGAAACGTTCCTTCTTATCCTTTGAGGAGTTATAAACGTTTGTTCCTGTTGCTACGCTACCCGAATACACTCTGAAGAAACAGAGCTTACCAACGAAGGGGTCGGTCATGATCTTAAACGCAAGAGCTGCAAAAGGCTCTGTGTCAGAAGAATGTCTTTCCTCTTCCTCTTCTGTGTTGGGGTTAACGCCTTTGATTGCGGCGATATCGGTAGGAGCAGGCATATAGTCAACTACAGCGTCAAGGAGCATCTGAACGCCCTTGTTCTTATAAGAAGTACCGCAAATAACGGGAACAATCTTATTATCTATAGTAGCCTTACGGAGAGCCTTCTTAAGCTCTGCTACGGAGATTTCCTGACCGTCGCAGTATTTCTCAAAGAGCTCTTCGTCTGTTTCGCAAATGGACTCAACCATCGCATCATGATATTCCTGAGCCTTATCTGCAAGATCTGCAGGGATAGCTTCTGTACGAATATCTTTACCAAGGTCATCGTAATAAACCTCGGCTTCCATCTTCATAAGGTCGATAATACCCTTGAAGTCAGCTTCAGCTCCGATAGGAAGCTGAATCGGAACAGCGTTTGCATGGAGTCTTTCCTTAAGCATAGATACTGCACGGTAGAAATCCGCACCGTTGATATCCATCTTATTTACGTAAACCATACGCGGAACCTTGTACTTGTCTGCCTGTCTCCAAACAGTCTCGGACTGAGGCTCAACGCCGCCCTTTGCACATAATACGGTAACCGCACCGTCAAGAACTCTAAGAGATCTTTCAACCTCAACGGTAAAGTCAACGTGACCGGGAGTATCAATGATGTTGATACGGTGTGTGTTTGCCTTTACCTTTGAAGGATCATTATGGAAGGACGTATGTGCCCAATAGCAGGTTGTAGCTGCAGAGGTGATAGTGATACCTCTCTCCTGCTCCTGTGCCATCCAGTCCATTGTTGCGGAACCTTCGTGTGTTTCACCAATCTTGTGAGTCTTACCTGTGTAGAACAAGATACGCTCAGTGGTGGTCGTTTTACCGGCGTCAATATGTGCCATGATACCGATATTGCGAGTGTGCTCAAGCGAATACTCTCTTGGCATATTTCTGATCTCCTTTCAAGATTTGGTGTATTATTAATATCTGTAATGAGCAAAAGCCTTGTTTGCCTCTGCCATTCTGTGTGTCTCTTCCTTCTTCTTGAATGCACCGCCTGTGCTGTTTGTAGCATCGATTATCTCTGCTGCAAGACGCTCAGCCATTGTGCGCTCTCCGCGGCTTCTGGAATAGTTAACAAGCCAACGCAGACCAAGAGTCTGGCGACGTTCAGCTCTAACCTCCATAGGTACCTGGTATGTTGAACCACCTACGCGGCGAGCCTTAACTTCGAGGACAGGCATGATGTTCTCAAGCGCAGCCTGGAATACTTCAAGCGGGTTCTTACCCGACTTTGCCTCAACAGTTGCAAAAGCGTCATAAACGATTGTCTGTGCAACGCCTTTCTTACCATCGAGCATGATGTTGTTTACAAGCTTAGTTACAAGCTTAGAGCCGTATATAGGATCCGGCAATACATCTCTTTTGGAAATTCTACCTCTTCTCGGCACTTTTCTTCCCTCCTTCATCAAAATTATATGAACTCATAGGTACTCGAAAGCAGTCTTTCGTTAGCGCGCGTCGAAGATGCTGTATATAAACATTTCTTACAATAACATCAGGACGGGAGCTAAGATACTGACAGATAATACCTGCCTAAGAAATTATTTCTTCTTAGGTCTCTTTGCGCCGTACTTGGAACGGCTCTGGTTACGGTTTGCAACACCCTGTGCGTCAAGCGTACCGCGAATGATGTGGTAACGAACACCGGGCAGGTCACGAACTCTTCCGCCTCGGATAAGAACAACAGAGTGCTCTTGAATGTTATGTCCGATGCCGGGAATATAAGTCGTAGCCTCAAGACCGTTTGTAAGTCTTACTCTGGCGATCTTACGAAGAGCAGAGTTAGGCTTCTTCGGGCTTGTTGTGGATACCTTTGTGCAAACGCCTCTCTTCTGGGGAGACGACTGGTTTGTCGTAGAGTTTGTAAGAGAGTTGAAGCCCTTCTGGAGCACGGGACTCTTGGACTTGTAAGCCCTATCTGTACGACCCTGTCTGACAAGCTGGTTAAATGTTGGCATTTTCTTCCTCCTTCTTCTTGTAATAAACGTTTATATACAGTCGTGCACCTTTGGGGTCACACGCTACTGACATAAAATTCACCAATGGGCATAGTTCGCCCATAGTCACACGATATTATATCATTTTCGGGACAAGTTTGTCAAGCACCATAAATTGTGAGCCAAATTTTCTACCTTTTGCACAATTTAACTTGCCAAAACAAATGTTTTTTAATCATTTTTTACACAAATTGCAGCCTTAAAGGCTTATTTTGAACAAATCTGAAGCATTTTGAGCCGTTCTGAGAGCAAGTGCTTCCGTTTCCTCTCCTCGAAGTTCCGCAAGCGCCTCAAGCGTATATCGCATAAGTCCCGAATGGTTCAGCTCTCCTCTATGAGGGTGTGGGGCAAGATACGGACAATCAGTTTCAATAAGCAACCGATCGGTCGGCACGGCAAGAGCCGCTTCTTTAACCTTTGAAGCATTCTTGAACGTAACAACTCCCGAAAATGAGATGTGCCACCCCAACCTCACAAGCTCCTTTGCCATTTCCGCACTGCCGCTAAAGGAATGAAAAACGCCCCGAACGCCCTCATATTTGCGAACAATCTCCATACAATCGCCATGAGCCTCGCGGTCATGTATTATAACCGGCATATCAAGCTCTCTCGCAAACTCCATTTGAGCACAGAAAAACTCCTTTTGCTTCTGCTTATCCGTTCCTTCATAATGATAATCAAGACCTATCTCGCCTATAGCCACGATCTTTTTTTCTTTTCTTTGGCAAAGCAGATCTTTTAGTCTTCCTATTTCATAGGATACATCTGTATATTCTCGGCTGTCACCCGGGTGTATTCCGACGGCGGCATACATATTCTCGTATTTTTTCGCCTGCGACACACACTCCTCGGCATTTTCAATATTCGTACCTACGTTTATTATCCAACCCACATTATCCGAAAAGACGGCGGAGAGGATATCCTCCGCACCGCCGTCATGTTCGAGCTCAAACCTTTCGTCATAATAATGGGCATGAGAATCGAAAAGCTTCATATCAGCGAACTCTCTCTCCAAGCGGGGTATCATCCGAGAGGAACACCACTCTAATCTCTTCTTCGCCCGAAGCGAGTATCATACCATTTGATTCTATACCGCAAAGCACCGCAGGCTTCAGATTTGCAACAACTATTATCTTTTTACCCACAAGCTGCTCAGGCTCATAGAATTTCGCAATACCGGATACTACTGTTCTCTGCTCATAGCCAAGATCAATAGTAAGCTTCAAGAGCTTCTTTGCCTTCGGCACCTTCTCGCAATCTATTACCTTCGCCGTGCGAAGTTCAACCTTCATAAAGTCATCAATGCCTATCTGAGCAATACCCTCAGGCTTCTCCGGCTTCTTTTCTGCAACCTCTGCCACACGCATCGCGGCTTCCCTCTCCGCATTGAGCTCCGCCAACATCTTCTCCTCGTCGATTCTTGCAAACAGAACCTTAGATTCTCCCGTACTCTTACCGGCAACCATACCGCAGAATCTATCGAGCGAACCGATAGTATCATAAGTACGTGCATCAGCTCCGAGTCTGTTAAGCACGTCCTCTGCACTTTCGGGAATGAACGGCAACAACATCACCGCACCCCAACGAATAGTTTCGAGCAGATTGTAAAGTACAGTATCAAGTCTGTCCTTTGAAGCCTCGTCCTTTGCCAATACCCAAGGAGTTGTTTCATCAATATATTTATTTGCTCTACGAAGCATTCCGAATATATGCTCAAGCGCATCTGCGATCTTATATTCGTCCATATTCTTCGTAAAGTTCTCAAAAGCATCAACGCAAGCCTTTTTAAGCTCTTCGTCCAAAGCTTCGGGAGCTTTAGGCTCGGGTACGACAGAATCGTTATATTTCTTTAACATATCAAGCGTACGCTTGAAAAGATTGCCGAGATTGTTGACAAGATCGGCATTATAGCGAGTTATAACGCTTTCGTACGTGATAGAACCATCGTTCGCGAAGGGCATCTCGGAGAGTGCATAGTAACGCACACCGTCAACGCCAAAGCGTTTTGCAAGATCGTCTGCGTATATAACGTTTCCTTTTGATTTTGACATCTTATCAGCACCAAAATTAAACCAAGGATGTCCGAACACCTTCTTCGGCAACGGCACGTCAAGAGCCATAAGCATAATGGGCCAATAGATAGTATGGAAACGCAATATATCCTTACCTATCATGTGAACCTCGGCCGGCCAATACTTCTTGAAAAGCTCGGGTTGCTCGTCAAGCTCGGGGTCGTATCCGAGAGCAGTGATATAATTTGAAAGAGCGTCTATCCAAACGTATATAACGTGTTTAGGATCAAATCCGACAGGCACGCCCCACTTGAACGCCGTTCTCGAAACGCAGAGATCCTGAAGACCTCCCTCTACCTTGAGGAAATTGTTCACCATTTCCTTTTTGCGAGACTCGGGCTGAATGAAATCGGGGTTTTCTTCAATATATTTGATGAGCCTGTCCGCATATTTACTCATCTTAAAGAAATATGCTTCCTCTCTCGTCTTCTGCACTTCTCTGCCACAGTCGGGGCACTTGCCGTCTGCTATCTGAGTATCTGTAAAGAAGGATTCACAGGGGGTACAGTACCAGCCCTCATAGTATCCTTTATATATATCTCCCTTATCATAAAGCTTCTTGAATATTTTCTCGACGCTTTTTTCGTGATAATCGTCGGTTGTACGAATGAACTTATCATAGCTTGTGTTCATCAGATCCCAAATGCCCTTTATCTCCGACGCAACACCGTCAACGTAAGTTTTCGGGGAAACACCCTGCTCCCCGGCAAGATTTTCGATCTTCTGACCATGCTCGTCAGTCCCCGTAAGGAAGAACACGTCATACCCTCTCTGACGCTTGTAACGAGCGACCGCATCTGTCATAATAACCTCGTATGTATTGCCGAAATGCGGCTTTCTTGAAGCATATGCAATAGCAGTCGTGATATAAAATTTCTCCATCTGTATATACCTTACTTTCTATAATTTTCAACAGTTACGCAGCCCGTAAAATATGATGCGCAAAGCTGCGTCGTAAACATATAAAAGGGCAAAAAATAAATAAAAAACAATATCCCAAAGGATAGAATAGACAAAACGAACAGCGGAAAAAAGCTGAATTTGAGAAGGAATATCTCTCCCCCGTGCCTACGTACACTCTTTTTTGCAATATCAAGCACATAACCAAAGCTTTCATTTTCATTCTCAAAAAAAGCTGTCGGGAGAACGAACGAACGTGGAAACATTCCCGAAAGAAGCGGAAAAATCAGCACCGTAGCAGTCAACGCTTCCACCGATAATAAATTGTTTTCTCTGACAGGAGAGAATCCCGCCACACATAGCGCAAGACAGCCAATCACGCAGGAAATTGAGATCTTAGCCGCAAACACAGACAAACAGTTCAAAGACACCTTATAAACATTACGCAATCTTCCGCCCGAAAAAGCCCAAAGCATATCCGGTATATCGGTCGGTCTGCGAGAGGACATAAGATAAGCCATTCTCAAAAGGCCCACATAAAGAGGCGCACCCACCAAAAACAGTAAAAACCATTCCGCCATGATAAAATATATACCGACTCTCGCACCTGCAAAAATACATACAGTCTCAACGAAAAAGATCAGCGCAAAACAAATCAAAAGCATTATGAACAAAGAGAAAATGAAACGCAACAAATTTCCGTTCTCGGTAATGGTGCGGCGAGCTTCCCATTTGAAAAACATTCGTCTTTCCTTCAAGCTGCCTCGTTCAGTATAAACACTGTCAGATGACATACGCCCACCTCCCATACCTGTATTTTATTATTATAGCAGAAAAACACTTTTAATACAATAGTTTCTTTTATTTTTCTCCCGAGAAAGTGTTTAGAACGCTAAAAAAAGGCAAAAAGATAGTTGTGAGGTGATATTTTTGAGAAAAGAAAACGTTTTTTCATTTGATTCGTCAATTTTTGAATTGACGCTAGTGTTTGCGACAGGAGGGGTTGCATATTACTCTCTGGAAATTCTTTGGCGAGGGTATTCGCACTATTCGATGGCTCTTCTAGGCGGTCTTTGCTTTTTGACTCTATATCTTCTCGGCCGTACCTTCCCCTCAATTCCATTGCTTTTATATTGCATTCTCGGCAGCATCATAATAAGTGCGGCAGAGCTTGGAATGGGAGAAATTTTGAACAACAAGCTCGGTATGGACATTTGGGATTATTCAAATATCCCTTTGAATTTCAGAGGACAGGTTTGCCTGCTCTTCAGCTTTTTATGGTCGCTTCTGTGTTTACCGATAAATAAACTCTCAAAGCTGATGAGAACAAAGATATTCGGATATGAAAAATAAAAATGAGACTGCTTCCACAAAAAGTGAAGCAGTCTCGTTTTTATACCGCAGTTTCAACAACATTATCGCATATATATTTTTCAACATTCTCCTCGGGCACTCCCAAAACTATAGAGATCTCCTTGTAAAGGTATCTTTTAGCGTTATTGGATATAGCCACCTCGGCATCGGAGACCTTTTTGCCGCCCCCTCTGCCGTCAAGCATACGAGTGTTTACCGTTTTTATGACTCGCATCCATTCAAGAGGGTCTCCCGACCGCAGCGCCAAATTGTACTTTTCCTTCATTTGCTTCAAAGGCTCCTCCTCAAAAAGAGTTAAGCTTGAAATCTTTCCGATAAAGGTCGTAAGCTCCGCCTCTGACATGATCCTTCTCATAAGCGATTCGGCCCCCTCGACAGGAACGAAAGAGGTGTTGCTTCCACCATGCGTAGAATGAAGAACATAATATTTTACATCGGGATCTATTCCCGAAAAGGGAGCTGCCACGATATCGTCAACTCTGCATATGCCCTCTGTCCCGTAAAACACATATCCTTTAATCTCAAACATATTCAAGCCTCCTCGCCCAAGCGGTCTATTACTATTTTACCATTTTTTTAAGAAAAATGGCATTGGCAAAATAAACAAATTTTTAGAAAATACCCACTTTTTTCGCTACAACTCTACACATTTCTTGTTTTTTTTGAGAAAATGTAGTATAATAACGCTGATAAGAACTAAAAAAGAATTTCAAAAGGAAATCTATTATGAACAAAAAAGTGCTTGTAACGGGAGGATCCCGAGGAATAGGCGCAGAGTGCGTGAAAAAATTCGCGTCTGCGGGCTATAGCGTCGCTTTCGTTTACCGCGACCGACACAACGATGCCGAAAAAATCTCAAGAGAAACGGGTGCATATGCCATCTGTGCCGATCTTTCAAAATCATCTGACTGTACAAGAGCCGTAAAAGAAGCGGCGGAGGCACTCGGCGGTATTGATGTACTCATAAATAATGCAGGAATCTCGCAATTTTGCCTTTTCACAGACATCACAGATGCCGATTGGGAAAAAATGCTCTCGGTAAATTTGTCATCTGCTTTTTACTGCTCTCGCGAAGCGGCAAAGCAAATGATAAATAAGAAGAACGGCAGAATCATAAATATCAGCTCTATGTGGGGCATTACAGGCGCTTCATGCGAGGTGCACTACTCTGCCGCAAAAGCCGGACTTATCGGTATGACAAAGGCTCTCGCAAAAGAGCTCGGCCCGTCGGGTGTAACCGTCAACTGCGTTGCCCCCGGAGTGATAGAAACGGAAATGAACGCTCACCTATCCAAAGATGATTTAGACGAGCTTTGCGACGAAACTCCGCTCGGAAGGCTGGGGCAACCTGAGGAGGTAGCAGAGCTTTGCCTCTTCCTCGCCTCAGAAAAAGCCTCTTTTATCACGGGACAAATAATTTCTGCCGACGGCGGCTTTGCTGTGTGAGAAAAATTTTCCAAATTTCAAGAATACGCTTGAAAACATGATGTTTTGGGTGTATAATCAAGTACGATATTAAGCTTATCTTTGAAAGGAACTATTAAAAATGGGATGTACACATGATTGTTCAAGCTGTTCAAGCTCCTGCTCCTCGCAGAAGCCTGAAAGCCTTATCGAAGCATTGAACGAATTAAGCTCTGTAAAGCACGTCATAGGTGTTGTTAGCGGCAAAGGCGGTGTCGGAAAATCGCTCGTCACCTCGATGATGGCGGTCAATATGCAGAGAAAGGGATATAAATGTGCAATTCTCGATGCGGATATTACAGGTCCGTCCATTCCCAAAGCCTTTGGCGTAAAAGGGAACGTTGACGGAGATGAGCACGGTCTTATCCCTCCTCATTCGACTACAGGCATCGACATTATGTCGGTAAATCTGCTTATGCAGGACGAAACTCAACCTGTCGTATGGAGGGGCCCTGTAATTGCGGGTACCGTTAAGCAGTTCTGGAAGGACGTTATATGGAATGACGTTGATTATATGTTCGTTGACTGCCCTCCCGGAACCGGCGACGTTCCGCTTACCGTTTTTCAGTCTATACCGCTTGACGGTATCATAATCGTCAGCAGTCCGCAGGAGCTTGTTGCGATGATAGTCGAAAAAGCGGCGAATATGGCAAGTATGATGAATATTCCCGTTCTTGGCTTAGTTGAAAATATGAGCTACGCAAAATGCCCCGATTGCGGCAAAGAAATCAAGATATTCGGTGAGAGCCATATCGAAAAGGTAGCCGAGAAATTCGAATATGACCTGCTCGGCAGGATCCCGCTTGACTCAAAGCTTGCCGCACTTTGCGATAAGGGTATGATCGAGCTTATGGAAAACGACTATCTCGACCGCGCGGCAGATATACTTGAAGAAAAAATAAAATAAAATAAAATATCTATTTTTTGATATACGCTTGACTTATTTTGGACGGTGTGATATAATTGATTCAGATATAAAATCTATGGAGGGTCACTAATATGAACCATATCAAAACACTTGATACAAAGAATCTTTGCGAGAGTGCAAAGAACGGCGGTTGCGGCGAATGCCAGACTTCTTGCCAGTCCGCATGCAAAACAAGCTGCGGTATCGCAAATCAGCAGTGCGAGAATAAGAAAGAAACAAAGTAATTTTTTACTTCACCCAAATGCCGCCGGTCAGGCGGCATTTTTGGTAAAATAAAAGTATAACGGGAGTTAATTTTAGGTCAAATGATACATTGTTATAAGCTTGGCGGCCTCAATATAGTGCTTGATATTTTTTCGGGATCGGTACACGTCGTTGACGAGGTTGCGTACGACATAATCGAAATGTACGAAAAATCGGACAAGGAACAGATAATCTCCGAGATACTCAAAAAATATAAAAATCGCGACGACGTCACAAAGGAAGAGATCGAGATATGCATCTCTCAGATAGAGGATCTTAAAGATGCGGGTAAGCTCTTTACGCCAGACACATTCTCACCTATGGCTGACACGCTCAAGAAAAAGACTTCGGGAGTTGTAAAGGCTCTTTGTCTTCACGTTGCTCACACCTGCAATCTGAACTGTGAATACTGCTTTGCAAGTCAGGGTAAGTACCAAGGTGAGAGGGCGATAATGAGCTTGGAGGTCGGCAAGAGAGCTCTTGATTTTCTTATCGAAAATTCAAAGGGACGAAGAAATCTCGAGGTGGATTTTTTCGGCGGCGAGCCTCTTATGAACTTCGATATGATAAAAGAACTCGTTGCATACGCAAGAAAGAGAGAAAAGGAAAGCGGCAAGAATTTCCGTTTCACTCTCACAACGAACGGACTGCTTATCGACGATGACGTTATAGATTTTGCAAACCGCGAAATGAGCAACGTCGTTCTCAGTCTTGACGGACGCAAGGAGATACACGACCGTTACCGTGTCGATTATGCGGGCAACGGAAGCTGGGAACGTATAGTTCCGAAATTCCAAAAGCTCGTGAAGGAGCGTGGCGGTAAGAATTATTATATGAGGGGTACGTTTACCCACGCAAACCCCGATTTTCTCAAAGACATAGAAGAAATGCTCTCGCTCGGCTTCAAGGAGCTTAGTATGGAGCCTGTCGTATGTGCTCCGAGCGACGCATCAGCTTTGACCGACGAAGACCTCCCCATCGTTCTCGACCAATATGAGAAATTGGCAGAGCTTATGTTGAAAAAGCACAGAGAGGGCGATCCTTTTACATTCTACCATTACATGATAGATCTCAAGGGCGGTCCCTGCATCTACAAAAGAGTGTCGGGCTGCGGCTCGGGAACCGAATATATGGCAGTCACCCCTTGGGGAGATCTTTACCCCTGTCATCAGTTTGTGGGCGATGAAAAATTCAAGCTCGGAGACATCTGGAGTGGCGTAACGAACACAGAAAAGCAGGGCGAATTTGCCGCCTGCAACGTGTATTCCCGCCCCGAATGCTCTAACTGCTGGGCAAAGCTTTATTGCTCGGGCGGCTGTGCCGCAAATGCGTATCACGCAACGGGTGCCGTAACGGGAGTTTATAAATACGGCTGTGAGCTTTTCCGCAAGCGTATGGAATGTGCAATTATGCTCGAAGCGGCAAAGGCATTGGAAGATTAATATGAAAACTCCGATATGTGATTTTGTAAAAGGCTACGCAAAAAGCAAGAAATTACGTTTACATATGCCGGGACATAAGGGCAAAAAGCTCCTCGGAGCAGAGGCTCTCGATATCACCGAAATAGATGGAGCCGACGTCCTTTATTCTGCAACCGGAATCATAAAGCAGAGCGAAGAGTGGGCAAGCAAGCTTTTCGGAACGGCAAAAACGCTCTATTCGACAGAGGGATCTTCCCTCGCTATCCGTGCTATGCTGTATCTTGCGATGCTTAGCCAAGACAACCGCCAAGGGCGGCCGATCATCGTTGCAGCACGTAACGCACATAAGGTTTTTATGACGGCGTCGGCACTGCTTGATTTTGATATCGCTTGGATATTTCCCGAAAACAACGACAACATAGTTTCCTGTCCCATTTCAGATGAGCAACTTGATAAGTTCTTATCTGAAATGGCGAAAAAACCGATTGCCGTGTATATAACAAGTCCGGATTATCTCGGAAATCAAGCCGATATTGCTTCTCTTTCCGCAGTTTGCCACAAACACGGGGTTTTGTTGCTCGTTGACAATGCACACGGTGCATATCTGCGTTTTCTTCCCGAAAATTCTCACCCAATAGCACTCGGTGCCGATATCTGCTGTGATTCGGCTCATAAAACGCTGCCTGTGCTGACAGGCGGAGCATATCTGCATATATCAAAAAACGCACCGAAGCTTTTCTGTGATATGGCTGAGAGGGCTATGTCGCTTTTTGCGTCAACAAGTCCGTCGTATCTCATTTTGCAATCACTTGACGCAGCAAACAAATATCTCTGCCGCAACTATGAGAAAAAACTCTCAGATTTTATTTTGAAGGTTGATTGCCTAAAAAAACACCTTGCGGAAAACGGATATACTCTTATCGGAAACGAGCCTTTGAAGATAACTATATCCGCAAAGCCTTACGGTTACAGGGGTGACGAGCTTGCTCAAATACTCTCGGAAGAAAATATTATCTGCGAATTTTGCGACGCTGATTACCTCGTGCTTATGCTCACACCCGAGCTTACAAAAAAAGATCTTCGGCGTATAGAAAAAAGCCTTACTAAAATCAAGCCTCGGGCAGAGATAACAGAAAAAATGCCAACTCTTAACGTTCCCAAGAAAAAAATGTCGCCAAGAGAGGCTCTTTTCTCAAAACAAGTGACTCATCCATTAGAGGACTGTTGTGGAAAAATTCTCGCTTCCGCTAACGTGAGCTGTCCGCCTGCAATACCGATAGCCGTATGCGGCGAGGTGATAGACGAGAGCGTCATATCCGTTATGAAATATTACGGAATCAGAGAATGCAGCGTTATAGCCGAAGAAAATTAAATTCAGATAAAAGGTGAATTTGTTATGAAGACTTTGATCGTCATAGATATGCAAAAGGATTTTATCGATGGTGCTCTTGGCACAAAAGAGGCGGTAAATATCGTTCCCGCCGTAAAGAAAAAAATCAAGGAATATCTTGATAGGGGCGATGAAGTGATTTTCACACAGGATACGCACGCCGAAAATTATCTCGATACAAGCGAGGGCAAAAAACTGCCGATAGTTCATTGCATAAAAGGAACTGACGGTTGGAAAATTCCCGAAGATATTGACGTTCGGAGCTGTCTGCACATAGACAAGCCGACTTTCGGCTGGACAGGTTGGCGTGATATGAATTTTGATGAGATCGAGCTTGTCGGACTTTGTACCGATATATGCGTCGTGTCCAACGCTTTGATATTGAAAGCGACATTCCCGGAAACAAAAATCACGGTAGATGCTTCCTGCTGTGCGGGCGTTACTCCCGAGAGCCACAATTCTGCACTTTCTACCATGAAAATGTGTCAGATTAACGTCATAGAAGAATAACTTGTTTTTCATCACACGACAGAGAGGTGAACTCATATTGGTTCACTTCTCTGTTTTTTCTTATTGAATAACGAAACGATTCAAAATTTAGAGAAAAACCACGAATTAAACAAGATCTTTACTAAATAAATAATATATCTTGACAATGCATACTATATTATGGTAAAATAATAATCATCGGAAAGTAGAGTTTTACGCCAAAAAGCTAAAATATCTGCTTAAAAAATGAAAAGGAGACAATAATATGTCAAAGACACGTAAAATTCTAATTGTAGCTGTATTGGCTGCAATACTCTCTGCGTTTCTTGCAATCTCGGCGTTTGCGGCAGACAGCGAAACACTTTACACAGATGCAACGACA
>JAFYLR010000061.1 GCA_017550115.1 Clostridia bacterium
CTGTTTATGTATAACCCATAAGGAAGATAGCGATCGAATCTGCTTATGAGGCTATACGATATGCCTCTTTAGCTCAGTTGGCAGAGCACGTGACTGTTAATCACGGTGTCGTTGGTTCGAGCCCATCAAGGGGCGCCAAAACAAAAGACCACCCAATCGGGTGGTCTTTTGTTTTGCTGTTTTCTTTGTTGCGATGAGCCACTCCAAATTCGGCTTAGCTGAATTTGGATAGGTTTGCGGTGAGATAAACCTCAAACGCAGATAAACAAACACGCAAACCTTGGTTCCTTGAGCCCATCAAGGGGCGCCAAAGAAGAACACAGGTCAATCGACCTGTGTTCTTTTTTACTGTTTTCTTAATCGGCTTCGAATTAATGGCTTGGCGGGATTAACTGCAAGGACAGTGGCCAACGATGGCATAAATTAAGGTTGAGGATATGAATTTTATTTTACACAATTCAATTTGACATTTTGAGATGAATATGATATAATTTATCGGCAATATAAAAACAACCTGATTTGGCAGCATGGAGAGTAATTATGATTGAAAAAACAAGAGAGGCGTTCTCTTTGATAAGTGCGTTTGTAAGGAAAAATGCCGTTATGTGTATAGCGTTTATTGCCGCGATAGCGACAAGTTTTGTTATACCGATAGATAGCTCTTACATAGAGTATTTTGATTACAAAACCTTAAGTTGTCTTTTTTGTGTTTTGGCGGTTGTTTGTGCGTTGAAGGATATAAATTTCTTTTATATGCTTGCAAGAAAGGTGGTTCAGCTTTTCAAGACTGCGAGAATGAGCGTATTGGCATTGGTCTATATAACTTTTATAGGATCTATGCTTATAGCGAATGATATGGCGTTATTGACGTTTCTTCCTCTGGGCTATTTCGTCTTAACGACAACAGGAAAGCAAAAATATATGGCATTTACCTTTATTATGCAGAATATTGCTGCAAATTTGGGAGGAATGCTCACACCCTTTGGCAACCCGCAGAACCTTTATTTGTATTCAAAATTCGAGATACCTAATTTTGAGTTTATGGCAATAATGGCCCCTCCTTTTGTACTGTCTGTTTTCCTGATTACGGTGTGCTGTGTAATCTTTGTCAAAAGCGAACCTTTGAGCCTGTCAGATGAGAAAATAACTCTTAATCCCTTAAAAACTGAGTTATATCTTTTGTTGTTTGCATTGGCAATAGCGATAGTATTTCGTGGAATATCGTATTGGATTGGTCTTATTGTAATTCCGAGCGTGCTTTTGTTTGCTGATAGAAAGGCTCTGAAAATGGTGGACTACGGTTTGTTGTTTACCTTTGTATTTTTCTTTATCTTTGCCGGAAATATGGCACGTATCGATATTGTCAGAGAATTGTTTTCGGCACTGTTGGGGAAGAGCACGTTGTTGTTCAGCGTCATTTCTTGCCAATTTATAAGTAACGTTCCTTCCGCTATACTTTTGTCGCAATTTACCGAAAATTATGCAGATTTATTGGTTGGCGTAAATATCGGCGGTGTAGGAACGCTTATATCTTCACTTGCAAGTCTAATAACGTTTCGTGAATATGTGAAAAACAATCCGGGAAAAGCAGGGCATTACATATGTATGTTTTCGTTGTTTAACTTTGGATTTCTTATAATACTTACCGGTTTTATGTTTTTGTTCAAACAATTTTGATAGGTAATGATTTTGACTAAAAAGGCGGTGGCATAGGTGATAGAAATTTCAGATTGGTTAGATCAATTTTTAAGTGCCTTAAACGCTACGTTTGCGGACCGCATATGGTTTGTAGGTTTGCAGGGGAGCTATGGAAGAGGTGAAGCAACGGAAACAAGTGATATAGATATTGTTGTAATACTTGACGAATTGACAGTATCCGATATTCAGAAATATAATGCGATGTTAGACACGTTGCCTCACCGAAACTTTATATGCGGTTTTCTTTCTGGAAGAAAAGAACTTTTTGGGTGGGATACTCCCGATCTTTTTCAGTTTTACTATGATACAAAACCCATAAAAGGAAGTCTTGATGAATTGCTACCGCTCATTGACGATGTCGCACTTAACAGAGCGATAAATATGGGGTTGTGTAATATTTATCACGGCTGTGTGCATAATATGCTTCACGAAAAAAGTGGAGAAATTTTGAGGGGATTATATAAATCTGCTTCGTTTGTTGTTCAGGCAATCGCTTTTAAGCGGAAGAAAAGATACTTTACATATCAAAAGGACCTGCTACAGATAATTTCCGCAGAAGAACGGGCGATTATCGAAACTTTTTTGAGTTTTAAAAACGGTGGGACACTTGATTTTGACAATATGTCAGAGGCCTTGTTCGAGTGGGCCCAAAAACTAATATTGGAAACGACGTAAATTAAATAAAAAAGAACACAGGTTTATCTCCCTGTGTTCTTTTTTGCGAATATAGTTATTCATTCGAATAGAGAGTTATCTTATCCTCTTCTGGACGAAATATCCCAAGGAATACCTCTTTTTCATCTCTATAGCCCTGTAGCTTTAGTTGTTTTTTAAGCCATTTGTAATCTTTGCCGGAACGCGATAAGTTTTCTCCCATAACTCTGCCGTCCATAATGATTTCAACGCCGATGTGAGCTGCTTTTGCAGGAATCTTAAAGTCATTTGGGGTGGTGGGGCGGTTTGCGGATTTGACAAGCACCGATAATTTACCGTTGTGTTCAAATATCGCTGTTTGTATCTCGTCAAGGTCGAAATAGCCTTGCTCTCGGCATAAAAGTAAAAATTCGGACAGGTCAAGCTTTGCCTTTTTAAGATTTTTTCTATAAAGCTTACCGTCGTTCATTAAAATCGTGGGTGTTCCGTTGATATATTTCCTTGTGCGAGGTATTTTGTGTGATAATAGGTTTAATAGCAGGGAGATCAAACCGTATATTACAAGTGCTATGAGGGGTTTGTACGGTTTTTCAAGTTCTGTTGCGAGTTCTGCCGCAATAGAGCCGATTGTGATGCCGCTGACGTAATCAAAAAAATCGAGCTGAGCCACTTGCTTGTGCCCCATGATCTTTGTTATCGCAAATAATGCTGCGACCGATAATAATGCGGTTAAAATGACCTTTATTGCGTCCATATTTCCTCCAAACTTTTTTATTAGTGTCGGAAATATTAACTTGAAATATGCATCTTATATTGACAATTCGCTGTTTTTTGTGATAAAATAACATATGATATATAACTCAAACTATATTATAGGAGATTTATTATGCCACCTAAAGTAAGGATCACCAAAAGTGATATAATAAAAACGGCACTTGAGCTGTTAAGGGAGAACGGAGAAACCGCTATCAACGCAAGAAAGATAGCCGAGGAGCTAAACTGTTCAACGCAGCCTATTTTCTCGAATTTTTCTACTATGGAAGAATTGCAGGGAGCTGTGGTGGCAGAGGCTTATAAGCACTATCTTGATTTTTTGCAAAGAGAGGTCGAGAGCGGAAAATATCCCAAATATAAGGCGTTTGGTATGGCGTATATTCGTTTTGCAAAAGAGGAGAGGGAATTGTTTAAGCTTTTGTTTATGCGAGACAGAACAGAAGAGGATATGTCGATGTCGCCTGATTTTGAGGAGTCCGTGCAGATGATTATGAAAGCTAACGGCGTGACGATTGAGACGGCAAGGCTTATGCATTTGGAGATGTGGACTTGTGTTCACGGTATCGGGACTATGCTCGCTACCTCGTTTTTATCGCTCGAATGGGAGCTGATAAGCGATATGCTGACCGACGTATATCAAGGAATACGGGCAAGACATTTATCGGAGGAAAAACAAAATGAATGCAATAAAAATTGAAAATCTTACGAAAAAATATAAAGACGTGACAGCGGTTGATAACTTCAATCTTACGATTGAGAGTGGGGAGTTGTTTGCACTTTTGGGAGTGAACGGTGCAGGTAAAACTACTACTATCAAAATGCTTTCCTGCCTTGCAGAGCCAACGAGTGGAGATGCTTTTTTGATGGGTAAAAGCATTCGAAAGAATACTGCCGAGGTGAAATCACTTATCGCAGTATCTCCGCAGGAAACTGCTGTAGCTCCAGGGCTTTCTGTCCGAGAGAACCTTGAGCTTATCTGCGGTGTTCACGGCTTTGAAAAGGAAAAGAGGAACGCTAAAATTAAGGAGCTTACAGATATGCTCGGATTGGAGAGCGTTATAAACAGAAAAGCAGGCAAGCTGTCGGGTGGTTGGCAGAGGAGACTTAGCATAGCTATGTCTCTTATCAGTGAACCCAAAATACTATTTCTTGATGAGCCAACGCTTGGGCTTGACGTTATTGCAAGAAGCGAGCTTTGGGATATGATACGTTCTCTTAAAGGTCGGGTTACGATTATTTTGACTACGCATTATATGGAAGAAGCCGAGGCACTGTCCGACCGTATCGCGATAATGAAAGAGGGAAAACTGCTTGTCTGTGATACTGCGGATAAGATAAAAAAAATAGCAGGGACAGAGAACTTTGAGCAAGCCTTTGTTCGTATTGTAAAGGGGGTATCACAATGAAAATGGCTACGTTTGCTAATAGAAATATGAAAGAGATCCTTCGCGATCCTTTGAACGTTTGCTTTGGATTAGGATTTCCGCTTGTTTTGATTTTACTCTTAAGTGCAATTCAGGCAAACGTGCCTGTGCCGCTGTTTGAAATAGAGCGTCTTACTCCCGGAATTACAGTATTTGGACTTTCGTTTATGACTCTTTTTTCTGCGACGCTTATCTCTAAGGACAGAGGAAGCTCACTTCTCCAAAGATTATATACAACGCCTCTGAGGCCGATTGATTTTATACTCGGCTATACCTTGCCTATAGTTCCGTTTGCTATAGGGCAAAGCATCATATGCTATATCGTTGCAATTATTCTCGGTCTTGATATCACGATAAATATATTTTTTGCTGTTCTTTTCATTATTCCTGTTTCTGTGCTTTTCATCGCTCTGGGGTTGCTGTTTGGAAGCTTTTTGACCGATAAGCAGGTTGGTGGAGTCTGCGGGGCACTTCTGACAAACCTTTGTGCATGGTTATCGGGTACTTGGTTTGATCTTGAGCTTGTAGGAGGAGCATTTAAAAGAATAGCATACGTGCTTCCGTTTGTTCACGCGGTAGAAACAGAACGTGCCGTACTTGAAGGGAACTTTTTTGGAATTTTCCCGCATATATGGTGGATGCTTGGGTATGCTACCGTGGCTCTTGTAGTAGCAGTGTTGTTGTTTTTGCGTCAAATGAAAAGATGAGTAAAGTTATTTTGGGGTAAAAATGATATTTTAGAGCTGTGTATTAGTGATACTTTTGAGTGTTTTGAACAAAATCCTTGACATTCAAACAGTATTGTGTTATAATTAAAGATACGAGTGGATCTTATAAATTTCTGTATATAGAAAGTGAAAAAACAGGAATGATTAGAATTATAAGCAAATATTTATTTGAAAGCAAATTCCGTCGAGTGATATTGGTATTATTCGACGCTTTTTGTCTTGCCTTTGTTGACTTTATATATTTCCTGTTTGCTGCACAGGCTGCATTCAGTACCCCTGTAGATGATGTAAAAAAATATATATATAATTCGTTGTTGCTGTTCGTTTGTGTTTTCTTTTTCAGATTTTTACTTAGGGTATATAACAATGTTTGGCGATATACAAATACGGGAGCATATTTCTCTATGGTAATAGCTGACGCTATGGGAGCAGTTTTATCAGTGCTTTTGAGTCGGTTTGTTATAAATAGCTTCAAACAAGGCTTTTATATAGGTATATGGCATTGTGTGTCGGTAACGGCTCTTGCGTCATTGCTTGCCTTGATGTCAAGATTTACATATCGCCTTCTTTACAAGCGTCAGAATAAGGCGGATAGATTAAACGATTTTAGAGTTCCTGTTGCTATCATAGGAGCAGGCCAGCTCGGTGCATATCTTGCAAATGAGCTTACCAATTCGCCAAAGTCCGAATACAAGCCTACGTGTTTTATCGATTTGGATAAAACAAAGATTGGAAATCGTGTTGCGGGATTACGTGTCTATGGTATAGATGATGCAGAAAGTGTAATAGATAAATATCAGATAGCTGAGGTTATAATTGCAATCTCTGAAATTAAAGCGGAGAAGCTTGATCACCTTTGGGAGCGTTATAGTTCGCTCGGCTGTAAAGTTAAAATTTACGCAACTCCCGTGCTTGATGGTAATGAAAATCAAGAAAGCGAGAAACGTGTAATACGTGATTTTGCAATAGAGGATCTTTTGTTCCGTAAACCTTTGGATATAAATAATCAAGCTGTTTTTGATTATTATAAAGGAAAGACTGTGCTTGTGACGGGCGGTGGAGGCTCTATCGGTGGAGAGTTATGCCGACAGATTGCAAAATGCTCCCCGAAAAAATTGATCATATTTGATATCTACGAAAACAATGCTTACGACATACAGCAAGAGCTTGTTCGTAAATATGGTGATACGCTTGATTTGGTTGTTGAGATAGGCTCTGTCAGAGATGAGGAGCGTCTTGAATGTATATTCAAAAATTATAAGCCGAATGTTGTTTTCCATGCAGCTGCACATAAGCACGTACCTCTTATGGAGCATAGCAGCGGCGAGGCAATCAAAAACAACGTTATGGGAACTTATAATACTGCAAATCTTGCAGAAAAATACGGCGTAGATAAGTTTATATTGATATCAACTGATAAGGCCGTTAATCCCACAAATGTTATGGGAGCCTCCAAGCGTATTTGCGAGATGATCGTTCAATGTCGCGCGGACAGCAACACAAGCTTTGCGGCTGTTCGTTTTGGCAACGTTCTTGGTTCTAACGGAAGTGTAATACCGCTTTTCAAGCGTCAGATCGCGGCGGGCGGACCTATAACTATAACGGATAAGCGTATAATCAGATATTTTATGACTATTCCCGAAGCAAGTTCGCGTGTAATACAGGCAGGTGCCAAGGCAGAGCGAGGAGAATTGTTCGTTCTTGATATGGGTAAGCCTGTAAGGATCTATGATCTTGCGGTTAATATGATAAAGCTTATGGGGTATGAGCCCGAGAAGGATATTAAGATTGAAGAGATCGGTCTTCGTCCCGGAGAAAAGCTTTATGAAGAGCTTTTGATGAAGAATGAAACTCTTGTCGAAACAGATAATACTATGATCTTCATTGAAAAGGACACCCCTTATACAAGGGAAGAGGTAGATGGAAAGATAGAGATATTGATGAAGGCTGTAGCCGATTCGATAATGAGTATAAACTCGGATGCTGTTAAGATGGCTATAAAGGAAACCGTGCCGACTTACGTTGATATGGACGAGGTGAACAAAACGGCAGACGAGTCGGAAGAAATGAAAAAAGTAAAAATAGCAACTTTGTAAAAATAAAAAAGCTGTAACCGATTTGTCGGTTACAGCTTTTTTATTGACGGTTTATTTTCCAACGCAAAAATGTGAGAATATTTCAGAAATTATGTCGTCATTCACGTCTCGTCCGTCAATTTCAGCTAAAGCAGCCATCGCGGCTTCAAGGTCTGTTCCGCAAAGATCGACTGTGATCCCTGCCCGAAGTGCTTCACACGCTGAATTTACCGCATCGAGCGCACGAAGAAGGGAAGCGTGCTGTCTTGCACTTGCAACGATAGCATCGCTCAGCAGATCGATTTCTCCGCAATTAAAGAGTTCTTCGACTTCTTTTCTGAGTATGTCAAATCCTTCTCCTGATTTTGCTGACATCATAACGTATTTACCAAAGCTTGATTTTATCTCGTTGATAGTATTCTCGCAAATCTCCGAGTCGCATTTGTTTAAGATCGCAATAACTGATCGATTTTCATTTTCGCAAAGCTCACAAATTAAGTCTTTATCCTCACTTGAAAGAGTGTTTGACGCATCGAACACAGCGAATATCAATTCAGCACTATTGATTGCATCGTGTGTGCGTTCAATACCTATATTCTCAACGGTGTCATCGGTTTTGCGAAGTCCGGCTGTGTCACAAAGCAATAGGGTTACAGAGCCAAGAGCTGCCGTCTGCTCAAGAATATCACGAGTCGTTCCTGCTATATCCGTAACGATGGCGGCATTTCTGCCGACGATCAAGTTGTAAAGAGAGCTTTTTCCTGCATTTGTTTTACCACAGATAACGGTTCTTACACCCTCGCTTATTGCACGTCCGGTTTTGTATGTTTTCTCAAGCTTCAAGAGTCTTTTTTTAATAGATTCTACACGACAAAGAAGCTCATCGTCGCTAATGGAACTCAGATCTTCATCAGGAAAATCTATTTTTGCATAAACTCCTGAAAGAAGTTCACGAATTTCCTCGTAAAAGCCGCGAAGAGCTTTGCTTAGCCGCCCTTCCATGCTTCCTCGGGACAAAGACATCTGACTTTGTGTTTTTGCTTCAAGAAGAGAACCCAGTCCTTCCGCTTGGCTTAAGCTCATTTTACCCGAAATAAAAGCTCTTCGAGTAAATTCTCCGGCCTCTGCTTGTCTGCAGCCGGCCGCAAGGCAAGCGACAAGGACACTTTCGGTAACAAGAATTCCGCCGTGACAACAGATCTCAACAGTATTCTCGCCCGTAAATGAATACGGCGCACGATAAACTATTGCGATTCCGTCATCAATTTTCTCCAAAGTTCCAAGGCTGTCTTTTTGCTTTATGTCACCATAGATAGCTTTGTTTGCTTCGGTTTCCTTTAGCGGTATCATATTCTTTGGAAAAAATACCTTATCGGCAACTTCAAAGGCTTTTTCACCCGTTATTCTTATCATAGCAACGCCGCCTTTGCCTCTTGGCGTTGAGATGGCAGCTATAGTATCTAAGACTTTCATTTAACTTAAATATCCTTTTTGTTAAATTTAGGCTGACGGTATGAGAACCCGTCAGCCTAATTTTCGGAGATTACTCGTTATCGGAGCTTGATGCTTTTTTATCGTCAAGATAGATAACGATTTTGCGATTGTTTTCAGAACCTATAGAGTTGGTGGAAACGCCTGCGATTCCCTGTATTTCGGAATGAATAATGCGTCTCTCATAGGGATTCATAGGTTCAAGCATAACGCTTTTTTTATAGCGAACAACTTTGTTTGCCATATTACGAGCAAGAATACGCAAGGTTTCTTCTCTTTTTGCACGGTAGTTTTCGATATCGATGGTTATCTTGCAGTACTCTCTCTTTTGACCTTCGACCTTTTTGTTCGCCGCAAGATTTGCAAGATACTGCAGAGAATCAAGCGTATCTCCGTGATGACCGATAAGAACACCTGCACTATCTCCTTCGATGCTGATAACTGTGTCACCGTTATCGCCGTCTTTAATAGAAACCTTTGCATCAAGGTTCATATCGGAAACGAGCTTTTTGATAAATTCAACAGCTGAAGCAACGCCGCTTGATACCGCTTCATAGGAAGCTGTAATTTTCGCGGGAGTTCCTCCGATTCCGAAAAGACCTTTCTTAGGCTCTTCGATAACTGTATATTCTATGGCATCAGAACTCGGTGCACCAAGCTCTGCCACTGCTTTCTCAAGTGCTTCTTCTATTGATTTAGCACTTACGGTTATTTCTTTTTTCACGATATAACTCCGTCTAATTTATTTTTCTTCTTTATTTTTGCCATTTTCACGCTTTTTTGTGCGATCAGCGGCGGGAATATCCTCTTTTATAGGAGCAGAAGCAAGAGACCCTTTGTTTTCATCTTTTGAAGCTTCATCTGCAGGCTCTTTTTCTTCTTCGTTTTCCTTATTATTCTTCTCGGGAAGTGCTTTTGTGCAAGTATCTTCAAAATCCTCATCGTCTATATGGTGAAGCGAACGAACCTTTTTGCCGCTTCCGCCATTTCCGACGCTTGAAGATTTCTTTGGTGCTTTTGCATTCATTTCCTTTTCGGCAGCTTTGTAATCTTCCTCTGTAAATACAGGCATCGGCATTATCTTTGCAAGAATGATCTGCTTAGTAAACGAAAGAATGTTTTTAGCAACCCAATAAATACCGATGGCAGCCGGGAAAGTGAATGCAAAGAATGTACTCATAAGAGGCATGGTTATATCCATTACGTTGTTTGAGCAACCCATATTTGCATCCTGTGCTGCAGGAGCCTGATATGTGAATTTTCTCGTGAGCTTCGATGTTATATACTGGAAAACAAACACGAGCACGGGAACGAGAAGCAGAATGCTCAACCCTTGACTACTTGGAATCAGACCCAAATTAACTCCGAAGACTTCAAAATTGGGAAGATTTGCAAGAGAAGGAAGCCCCTCAATGTCCTCAAATTTATCAATACCGCAGTCTTTGATTTGGTTGATAACCTCGATAGTATTACTTGCGTTAAGCTTTGAAACAGTACCTTCTGAGAGCTCTTTGATTCTCTCAATAATAGTGTTGATCTGTCCGGTAGAACAACCAACAACGTATTTAAGGGGATTGATAACTATCTGATAGAGCACCATGATAATCGGGAGCTGTATCAGGAGCGGGAGACACCCGCTTGCAGGATTGAAGTTTTCTCTCTGATAAAATTCAGAGATCTCCTGCTGCATTTTCTGTCTTGTAACCTGGTCATTACGGCCTTTATATTTGTTGCGTATAGCCATTTCCTTCGGACGCAGCTTTGCTTGTCTGATGGAATTTTTTTGTTGTTTGATGCCGAAAGGGATCAGCAATATTTCAACTATAACGGCAAAAATCAAAAGAGCACTTACATAGTTTCCGCTCCAAGACTCAAACCATCTAAGTCCCTGGCCTATCCAGGTAAGAATCGGATCAAAAATCTTAATCACATCCTTTGGGATTTTTAGTCATTATTTTTCGCACTTTCCATTGTTTTGTCGGCACTTTTTCTCGGGCACGGGGTCATATCCGCCGGCGCAAAAAGGATTGCACCGCATAACTCTCCTGACCGTTAGATAAAGACCGACAAAGAAGCCACGTTTTTTGAATGCCTCTATGGCATAGCTCGAACAGGTCGGTGTGAACCTGCACGATGGATTCCGTTTCATAGGCGAAATAAATTTTTGATAAAAGCGTAAAAGAGCGATACAAATATACTTCATACTGTTCTGTTATCCTTGCGTACGCGGTGTAAGCATCTCAAGTTTGTCGAGAGCATGTTTAAGCTCAGAGGCAACCTCATGGCTTTTGGCTGTATGGCAGCCGTCACGAACCGCAAGAACGATAAGAAATCCTTTTTTGATCTCAAAGTCACAATCGTGCTCAACGGATCTGTAAGCTTCTCTTATAATTCTTTTAGCTCGGTTTCTCTCATGTGCCTTGCCGTATTTTCGAGAAACTGCGATACCCACACGGTTGAGAAATTTCTTCTCTGGGTTTGCGAGCATCAAACGCTTTGCCGCATAATCCTTTAAGACGAAAACGGCAATTCGTTTTCCCGAACACTTTTTACCTTTTGCATACGCTTTTGAATAAAGATGGTGTTCTTTTATAGCAACATTTTTCATTTTTAACAATCCTTCCTTTTGGCAGGCTCGCTTCCGTCATTGATAATTGATAGATCGATTTTACAAAAAATAATTTGGGTATATACTAAAACAAAAAAACTTCATAATATCAAAAACCCCGATCTCCTACGGGCGCGGGAGCGCTCTTTGGGCATCGGTGGTTTTATGATAAAGCAGAGAAATTAATATGTGAGTCTTTTTCTGCCCTTAGCACGTCTTCTTTTGAGTACGTTTCTGCCGTCAGCTGTCTTCATTCTCTTTCTGAAGCCATGCTCCTTTTTTCTCTGTCTTTTCTTAGGCTGGTAAGTTCTGAGCATTATCTGCACCTCCTTTTAATTTAGCGGAAGCGTGTTGCTTTAATGTTGCTTTTACGCTTTTACACAATGACAACCTATATTATATACCGACAAAGCCGATTTGTCAAGGTTTTTTTTGAAATCTTACCATATTTATTGACAAAAAATGAGTGTTAGGCGAAAAATATTGACGAAATCAAAAAAAAGTGCTATACTTGTAGGTGTAAAATAGTGAAAGGGGGGGCGAGAAATTGAAGGTTATAAGTGATTCGGAATTTAGAGGACAGCTAAAGAAGGAACTTGGCACAGGCTATCTTTTCTATGGCGAAGAAGATTATCTTAAAGCCCACGCAATTTCACTCTTGAAGGAGAAGGTCTCGCCCGATCCGGCATATGCTTTTTTCAATATAATAAAGCTGGACATTCTTGATTATACTCCCGAAAAGCTTACCGATGCACTTATGCCGCCTCCTATGATGGCGGATAAGAAGCTTATAATTCTTACGGGATTTGATTTTACAGTGCTGAAGCAGAGCGAGATAGACGATCTTTGCTCCGTTCTTTCTCTTGTGCCGGAATATGATTATAATACTGTTGTAATAAGTGTTGCATCGGAATGTATTGACGAAGGATATTCTGCCGCAAAGCCGTCTGATGTGATAAACAAGCTTTCCGAATATCTTCAGCCCGTTATTTTTGAGAAGAGTACCCCTGCTAAGCTCTCTTCATGGATTGCACGTCATTTTTCTCATTCCGGCGTAAAGATAAGCCCCGAGACCGTGAATTTCCTGATAGATTATTGCGGGACCTCTATGTACCGTCTCTCAAACGAGATAGAAAAGCTTTGTGCATACGTTCTTTATTCGGGCAGAGATGAGGTGACGAATGATGATATACGTTATGTATCTGTCGCCGACGTGGATTTTGATGCATTTGCTCTGACCGATGCTATAATGGAGGAGCGAGCGAGCGACGCTTTGGCGGTTCTTGATTTTTTGAAATCAAAGAAGGTTGATCCGTTAATAATATTTGGAGAAATCTCGCGTACGTTTTGCGATCTGCTTATCGCAAAGAACTTAGCTGAGGACGGTATGACACCTTTTGAAATAGGAAAGGCGAAATTGATGAATGAATATCGTGCAAAAATTTGTTTACGCAGAGCTGCTAAAATGTCAAGAGAAAAGCTCTGCAGAAAAATAAAGCTTTGTGCAGAAGCAGACCGGCAACTGAAATTATCTCCGAGGGGATATTCTCCGATAGAGATGCTTATTTGTTCCAAATAATTATATGCGGTGCATTTTTGCACCGCATTACTTATTAAAACTTAATGATTATCATAAAAATTAACGTTTGTTGATTTTTAGTTGAGGATATGGTAATAAAATGATATAGTTAAACTTCAAATATATTCTATCATTATCGAAAGGGATAAAATGCTTACACTTAAAAAAATAATCAAAGAATACTCTGCAGGGGATACAAAGGTAGAAGCTCTCAAGGGAATAGATATAGAATTCCGCAAAAATGAATTTGTTGCCGTACTCGGCCCTTCCGGGTGCGGTAAGACGACCTTGCTCAATATTATTGGTGGTCTTGACGGTTATACGAGCGGAGATCTGGTAATAAACGGTAAATCCACAAAGAATTTCGGTTCAAGAGATTGGGATACTTACAGAAATCATTCGGTAGGATTTGTATTTCAAAACTATAATTTGATTCCGCATCAAACGGTGCTATCCAACGTTGAACTTGCACTCACGCTTTCCGGCGTTTCAAGAGCGGAGAGAAGACAAAGAGCAAAGGAAGCTCTTCAAAAGGTCGGGCTTGGTGACCAACTGACAAAAAAACCTAATCAGATGTCGGGCGGACAGATGCAGAGAGTTGCTATTGCCAGAGCTCTTGTGAATGATCCTGAAATTTTACTTGCCGACGAGCCGACAGGTGCGCTTGATACGCAAACGAGTGTTCAGATAATGGACATTCTCAAAGAAATATCAAAAGATAAACTGATTATTATGGTCACACATAATCCTGAACTTGCTGAAAGGTATGCAACAAGAACGGTTAAGCTGCTTGACGGTAACATAATCGAAGACACAAGTCCATATCATGGCGAAACAGTTGAGATCCTTTCAAAGAAAGAGCAAAAGAAGTCTAAAAAAGAGAAAAAAGCATCAATGACCTTCTTCACGGCACTTTCGCTTTCCTTTAATAACTTGATGACAAAGAAAACAAGAACGTTCTTGACGAGCTTTGCAGGCTCTATAGGTATAATCGGCATAGCACTTATTTTGTCTGTTTCCTCGGGTGTGCAGACTTATATAAACCGTGTTCAAGAGGACACTCTGTCTTCGTATCCTATAATGATACAGCGTGAAACTGTCGATATGACAGAGTTCATTACAACGATGATGGACACAAATTCTGATGGACAGAGGCATGACCTTGACAAAGTATATGTAAGTGCGGTGATGTACGACCTTGTCAATAAGCTCAACTCTATTGAGACGAGTGAAAACAACCTGAAGGCTTTCAAAGAATACCTTGAGAGTGATGAACGTTTCGATGCTTGTGTTTCCGCAGTTAAATATTCATACGACCTCGATTTTAATATTTATACGAGAGATACCGAGGGGAAGATAATCAAGAGTGACGTTAATGAGCTTATATCTTCTATTTACGGATTTGGCACAAGCACAGGTGACAGCACAACGGGAGCGTCTTCAGGCTCTGAGGGCGGCATGATGGGATTTATGTCGGGAACTGAAGGGACTGGTTCAATGATGGCTACGTCCTCAATGGCTATCTGGGAGGAGCTACTTGCAGGCGAGAACGGAGAACTTATCAACCCGCTACTCAAGGATCAGTATGATCTTATTTATGGTTCATGGCCAAAGGCTTATGATGAGATAGTTCTCGTTGTAAACGAGAGAAATGAGATAACTGACTTGACGCTATATGCTCTCGGTCTTAAAACCGTCGATGAGATGAAGGATATCATGAATAAGGCGGCGATGGGAGAGCAGATAGATACTTCTTCACTTGGCAGCTGGAGCTATGAAGAAATATGCGATATGACGTTCAGACTGATCCCTGCGGCGAACAGATATCAGAAGCAGGAAAACGGAACTTACGTTGATATTTCTTTATCCGACGCAGGTCTTGAATATCTTTACAAAAATGCAGATAGCGGTATAGATATAAAAATAGTCGGTATTATCAGAGAGGGCGAAGATGCTGTTTCTTCAATGATCCAAGGCTCTCTTGGTTATACAGCAGAGCTTACCAAACACGTAATTGCACTCTCCGAGGATAATGGGCTTATCCAGGCTCAGATTTCTTCTCTCGAGACTGACGTGCTGACTGGACTGCCTTTCAAAAATAAAAATGAAAAAGAACTTTCTTCTTCCGAAAAAGCTGAAAAATTCAAAGAATATGCGGCAGGTGTACCGAACTCCGAGAAAGCTTCATATTATTTGACAATATCATCTATTCCCGATGAAAATTATCTGTCAGCATCTGTTGCGAATGCGATGGGGAAAATGAGTGAAGAAGAAAAACACGCAACTCTCGTTAGTGCTATTGCACAACAGATGGGTGTTGAGGTGGCAACGGTTGAAAGTTACGTTTCCGAGATGAGCGAATCGGAAAAAACTGAGTATCTCGGTGCTATTCTTGCAGTCGGTATAACCGAGCAGTATGCCTCTGAGGTTGGCAAGAGACTTGGCACCATGACGGTTGAACAGCTTGCGACTCTATTCGATAATACCGAGTTTAGCGAAGTGAGTCTCGTATATATGTACGATAATTTCATGCCTGCTATCGCCTCTGATTCTACCTATGAGGAAAACTTGATAAAGCTCGGCTACGTTGATGCTTCAAGTCCGAGTGCGATAAATATATATGCAAGTACGTTTGCCGATAAGGACGTTATAGCCGATCTGATTTCCGAATATAATGAAAAGGTATCAGACGAAGACGAGATTTCATATACGGATTACGTTGCACTCCTTATGTCCTCTATCACAACGATAATCAGTGCTATTTCATACGTTCTTATAGCGTTTGTTGCAATATCTCTCGTTGTTTCATCTATTATGATAGGAATTATAACGTATATTTCTGTGCTTGAGAGAACGAAGGAGATAGGAATACTTCGTTCAATAGGTGCGTCCAAGAAAGATATTTCGAGAGTGTTTAACGCAGAGACTCTTACGGTCGGCTTTGCATCGGGCGTTATAGGTATCGGTGTAACCTTGTTGTTTAATGTTATAATAAATATTATTCTTTATGCACTTACGGGAATTCCCAATCTGAAAGCCGTGTTACCATATGGGGGTGCGGTAATTCTTGTGCTAATAAGTATGCTTTTGACATTTGTTGCAGGGCTTATTCCCTCGGGTATTGCGGCGAGAAAAGATCCTGTTGAAGCATTGAGAACTGAATAATAAAAAAGAGCTATCACACGCTGTGATAGCTCTTTTTTAGCAGATGTTATATTTTAATTTCATTTTCAATATGCGAAGAACTGATTCGTTGAGCCTATCTTCGCTGATACGTCCGTCTTTTACCGCTTCAAGCACCGCATCATATTGATTTTCTATATCAGAGCAGCAGAGAAGGTCGTTTCCTGCAAGTATGGCAAGGACAGCAGCGTTGCCGCTTTCGGTAAAGCTTTCTATAGCTCCCATTGACAGATCGTCCGTCATAATTACTCCGTCAAACTTAAGCTCTGTGCGGAGTATGTCGATGACCTTTGGAGAGAGAGATGCGGGAAGAGAAGAGTCTATACATTCGATTATATTGTGTGAGACGAGTATGACGGGTGCTCCCGCTTCTATGCCTGCGATAAATGGCAAAAAGTCGTTTTGACGAAGTGTTTCAATGCTTCGGGTGTCATAAACGATGCCGATATGAGTGTCTGCATTTCCACCATATCCGGGGAAATGCTTAAGAGCCGACAAAATTCCCGATTCATTCATTACACGAACTGTTTCACGAACGAAATCAGACGTTTCGCTCGTTCCCTTGCCAAGAGAACGCTTGTAGATGAAGTCCTGCTCATCTTGTGAGAGATCAGCAACCGGTGCAAGATTGAAATTCAGTCCAAGGTCAAGCAAAAATTCGGATTTTTCTTTTGCGTCGGCAAGAATGGCATCTATACCGCCTGCCTCATAAAGCTCTGCGGGAGATGAAAACTTTTCGTGCCTGAAAGCATCGTATAAGCTCGCCCTGCATACCGTTCCGCCCTCCTCATCTACTGCGGTCAGCAGAGGTGTTTTTGATTTTTCGTTGTAGCTTTTAATAAGATCTTTGAATTTTTCGGGATTTGAGTTTCTAAAATCACGTCCGAAAAAAATGATACCACCTACGTGCTTTTCCTCTATAAGTCTTAGTCCATCTGATAACAAGAGGGGATTGCGGCAAAGAAAAAGCTGACCGACCTTTTCTTCGAGCGTCATAGAAGATAACAGCTCGTCTGCGCGTATATCTATTTCGTTTTCAGGAGAGAGAACGTCTGTGTCAGCAGGATCGCTCGTATCCGCAATTTCTATTTCGGTATCAGATACATCAGAGGTTGTTTGCTCTTCTGTGTCGTGATCATATTCTTTTGCACAGGAGCAAAAGAATATAACGGAAATAGTCAAAATAGAAAATATTAATGCTTTGAGGGGGGATTTTATATAGTACATATTGGATATCCTCATTTGTAAAGTTATCTTGGATATATAATAACACATTTTTGGATTTTTTACAACGATTTTCGGTTTTATGAGAATAAAATCCGATAAAATTTTTGTATCTTACTTGACAAGAATGGAAATAACTGATATAATACTTGCATGAAGGATAGAGGTGCGCATGACAAGAGTAGCATCGGTGCCAAGCTTTCGCAGAGTTTTGCCGATGTAAAAGGGGATTGCGCCGAGGGTTGCCGAGGCGAAAGGCAACGCCGGTACAGTAGATAAGATTTGCTGTACTGTCGCATTTCTGCGGAGAGCTATCGTGCAACAAATAACGGGGTGGGGAAGTTTATGCCTGTCTTGTATTATTTGTAATGAACGGTAGCCAATTCGTAAGAATTGGCTCTATTTTTTTACTAAATGAGGTAAAAAGAAAGGAAACCGAAAAATGAAAGAGAATAACACAAAAAAGACTATTTTTGAGGGAGCAGCAACTGCTCTTATCACACCCCTTACCGCCGACGGTATAGATTTTGAAGCGTTTGGAAAGCTTATCGATTGGCAGATAGAAAGCGGTATTGACGCACTTGTTGTTTGCGGAACTACCGGTGAGGCTTCAACCTTGACAGACGAAGAACACAGGGCGGCAATAGAATATGCGGTTAAGCGTAGCGGTGGTAGAGTACCGATAATTGCGGGAACGGGTTCAAATGATACAGACTACGCAATTGAACTTACTCGTTTTGCCTGTGATGCCGGTGCTGATGCTATGCTCGTTGTTACTCCGTATTATAATAAAGCAACGCAAAAGGGACTTATACGTATGTTTGAGGTTATCGCAGATGCTTCGAACAAGCCTCTGATCCTTTATAACGTTCCTTCGCGTACGGGTGTTAATATAGAGCCGAGTACCTATCTTGCTCTTGCGGACCATCCGAACATTTCTGCGATAAAGGAAGCAAACGGCAATATATCAAAGATAGTGGAAACAGCGGCGCTCGTCGGAGACAAGCTAGATATTTATTCGGGTAATGATGATCAAATAGTTCCGATAATGGCGTGCGGAGGTAAAGGTGTTATCTCGGTGCTCTCAAATCTTCTTCCTCGCGAGACCGGCGAGATTTGCAAGTCATTTATGCGTGGAGATGTTAAGAAGAGTATGCAGATGCAGACAGAATATCTTTCGCTTATAAATGCACTTTTCTGTGAGGTCAATCCGATACCGGTAAAGGCGGCTATGAGTGCGATGGGATTCTGTGAGAATTACCTGCGTCTGCCGCTTACACCTATGGAGCAGGCCCATATGGAAAATATGCTCTCTATAATGAAAAACCATTCACTTATCTGATAAGAAAGGATTCTTAGTATAATGAGAATTATAGTTTGCGGAGCTTCAGGACGCATGGGAAAGGAAGTTGTATCGGCTGTGCTTGGAGGATATGCAGGAGCAAGTCTTGCGGCGGCAACCGACGTTGTTTTACCCATAGCTCCGTGTCCGTGCTATACTGAACTTGGCTCAGTGAAAGAAGAAGCAGACGTTATAATAGATTTTTCACATCACAGTGCAACAAATTCACTTATCGAATATGCACTTGAGAGAAAAATTCCGCTTGTCATCGCAACAACAGGGCAGACGGAAGAAGAAAAAGCGGCAATAAAAGCCGCATCCGAGAAGATCCCTGTGTTTTATTCGGGAAATATGTCGATAGGTATAGCTTTGCTTGTTTCTCTTGTAAAACAAGCGGTTAAAGTGTTTCCCGATGCTGACGTTGAGATAATTGAGGTTCATCATAACCAAAAGGTTGACGTTCCAAGCGGAACGGCTCTTATGCTTGCAGAGGGTGTAAGGGCGGCAAGAGAAACTTCCTCTGAATTTTGTATTGGCAGACATGAAAACGGAAAACGTAAGCCCGGAGAGATAGGAATACATTCCTTGCGTCAGGGCAAGGTTATAGGAGAGCACGAAGTCAGAATTGACACGGGAACGCAGACTCTGACACTTGGTCATAAATCACACAGTCGTGCGTTGTTTGCCGAGGGAGCACTTACGGCTGCAGTATTTCTTTTGGATAAGCAGAAGGGACTTTTCAGCGTAAACGATATGCTTTCCTAAAAACTCTTGAAAGGATTTTTCAAATGATTTGCGATAATCTCAGTATAAACGAGCTGGGGCATCTTTGTTTTGGTGGCAGAGATACGGTCGAGCTTGCAAAAAAATATCAAACTCCACTTTATTTGCTTGACGAGGATAAAATACGCGAAAAATGTCGTCTTTACGTAAAGGCTATGCGAGAAAATTTTTGCGAGGATTCTATCCCACTTTATGCCGGTAAAGCTCTTTGCATAAAGGATATATACCGTATAATGCGTGAAGAGGAAATGGGGATAGACGTTGTTTCCTCGGGAGAAATATATACAGCCTCCTGTGGCGGTTTCCCTATGGAAAGATCTTATTTTCACGGCAATAACAAGACGGATAGAGATATAGAATTCGCGATCGAGCGTGGCGTTGGATATTTTGTTTGCGATAACGAAGATGAGCTTTTTGCGATCGAGCGTACGGCGTCGGAGAGGGGAATTGAGCAAAAAATACTCATTCGTGTCAGTCCCGGCATCGATCCGCATACCCATAAAGCCATTTCAACCGGAAGTGTTGATTCAAAATTCGGAGTTGCCATTGAAACTGGACAAGCAAAGGCACTTATTGCTCTGGCTCTTGAGCAACCGCATATAAAGCTTATGGGTTATCATTGTCATATAGGGTCGCAGATCTTTGAAACAGAGCCTTTTGTCGATGCGGCAGATATTATGATCGAATTTTCGGCATCTATTCGTGAGTCGCTTGCCTATGAAGCTAAAGAGATAAATATCGGCGGTGGTATGGGTGTTCGATATCTTGAAGAGCATCCCGAAATTGATTATGCGGAAAACATCGCTATTATTGCAAAACGTATGAAAGAGAACTGCCAAAAACACGGTATGCAGATGCCCTCGGTTCGTATGGAGCCGGGCCGCAGTATAGTTGCTGATGCAGGAATGACGCTTTATACCGCAGGAACGATAAAGGTGATTCCCGGATTCAAAAAATATCTTTCGATCGACGGCGGTATGCCCGATAATCCAAGATATGCGCTTTATTCTTCCCCATATACTGTTGAGATTGCAAACCGTATGAGAGAGAAAAAAGATTTTGTATGTACTGTTGCGGGACGCTGTTGCGAGAGTGGTGACATTATTCAAGAGGATGTGAAGTTACCTTCGCCAAACAGAGGAGATATTGTTGCGGTTCTGACAACGGGTGCCTATAATTATTCGATGGCATCAAATTACAATCGTATTCCTCGTCCTCCGATGGTGCTCTTGTCGGGCGGAGAGGACAGGCTTATTATAAGGCGTGAAACCTTTGAGGATATGACCTGCCGTGAAATTTGAATAAAAAAATCTGACGTGTGATAAAGCACGTCAGATTTTTTTGATTTTGATAAATTAAGCCTTCAAAGCCTCGATGAACTTAACGATGTCACCAACTGTTGTAAAGGTGTGGATATCGTCATCGGGGAACTCAATGTCGAATTCTTCTTCACAACGCATTGCAAGATCCATAAGCTCAACGGAATTGATTCCGAGATCCTGCGAAAGATCACTTTCAAGAGTAATGTCCGATTCCTTTATATCGAACTCTTCAACAAGCATAGCCTTTATCTTCTCAAACATGGTAAAAAACCTCCTAAAGCCGTATTTTCGGCAATTTATTTAACTTTATAAGTTGATTTATGTTTTGTCAACTTGAGTTTACTTTAATTGAATTGTATCACTTAACCTTAAATCTCTGAATTTTCTTTGAAGTTGTTCTTTCAAACTCCTCTTTTCTGATCTCGATCTGGTGTATCTGTTTGTAAGAGGGAAGCTTTTTATTAACTTCGGAAATTTCAGCTTTGATCAGTTCATATATCTCGTCGTCGTTCTTACCTGCAAGAAGCTCCATATTTGGAACCGCTATCGCAGTGATGGTAGGTTCTCCTGCGGCATTTTCTCTTGAGATAACGATAGCCTCAAGAATTATTTCGATAGGAATGAGATATTCTTCGATTTCTTCGGGATATATATTTTTTCCGTTTGAAAGAATGATAACGTTTTTCTTTCTTCCCGTTATATAAATATATCCGTCCTTGTCCATTCTTCCGATATCACCTGTGCGGAACCAACCGTCCTCGGTAAAGGCTTCTTTTGTAGCCTCGGGATTCTTATAATATCCCATCATAACGTTGTCGCCTTTAACCAATATCTCGCCGGTGTCCTCTTCAGAGTCGGTAAGATCTATCTTAACGGTACAACCTCTGACAGGCTGGCCAACTGAACGGAATCTAACCTTTCCGGGAGAATTTACGGCAACGAGAGGCGCACATTCGGTAATGCCGTATCCTTCAAGCACCGTGACACCAAAAGAATAGAAATCCTTTATAAGCTCGGGGCTTAGCGAAGCACCGCCACAAACGATACTCTTCAAATTTCCGCCAAATGCGTCGATAATTTCCTTGAAGAGCTTCTTTCTTATGTCGATACCGACACTCAAAAGTGCATTATCGAATCCCATAGCGAATTTCAGTTTGCCCTCAATGCCTTTTTTCTTGATCTCTGCCCAAATCTTTTTATGCATCGTTTCAACAAAAAGCGGAACGAGCATAAGAGCGTTAGGCTTGAATTCTTTGAAGTTTCTAAGAGCATTTTTCAGTGAATCGTTTATGAGCACTTGAGCACCTATGTTCATAAGAGCAAGGTGTCCGCACGTCATCTCGTATGTGTGATGAGGGGGAAGAACCGAAACGAATGTATTTCTATCGTCATATGACATTGAAAGGCAGGAAGCATTGACAGCTGCCGTCAAATTCTTTGTTGAAAGCATAACGCCCTTTGCCGTTCCCGTTGAACCTGAGGTAAATATAATAGCCGACATTTTCTCGGGAACTATCTCGTAGTCGATATAATCGGTATAGCCGTTGTCAAGCTCTGTTTTTCCCATTTCCACAAGAGCGTCTATTGTCATATTGTGCTCATCTGAAATGAAATCATCTTTAGGTTGAATTGCGACAAAAAGCTTTACGTTCGGTAAAAGATTTTTTATCTCATTAATTTTTTCGGTAGGTTTGTCGGTATAAAATACCGCCTCTACCTCTGCGAAATTCATAAAATAAGCGGTCTGGTCATTTGTAAGCTCAGGATCCACAGGAACGATGTATCCGCCGCCGTTTACAGTGGAAATATATGTTGCTGTATATCTCGGATGAGTATTACCGATGATGGCAATGCCTTTACCCATAAGACCAAGCTTGGAAAGAGCTGTTCCGATATAAAGGGTCTCATCATAAAGCAGCTTAAAGGAGTATTCTTTCGTTTCACCGTTTTCTTTATAAAAATAAAGAGGTTTGTCTCCAAATACGTCCGCCCCACTTTTAACAAGGTCGCGAAGATCTGTTATTACTTTAGGCGGCTTTGCCCCTTTAAGATTATTGATCATTCTCATTTTTTATAACTCCGTTTGTAAAAATCTTTTTTAACAATCAAGACTGGTATATTGTACCACAAAGTAGCAAATATGTCAAGACCTGACGAGAATTTGTTTTATTTTGCCGTACATAAATCTACAATTTTATATATCATACGTCAAACTAATGTGTCGTTTTTTGCAAAAAAATGTTGAATAAGTGGATAATATACTGTATAATTTTGTTGATATTATTCAGAGGGGGAGATTGTGTAAATGGGGATTTTTCATAATAAACCATTTGCCCTCGGTTGTTTCTTATTTATAGCGGCGGTTATTTTTGGCAGATTTATTGATAACCCACGTATCTTGGTAATATTCGGAATAATAGCGGCAACAATATTTTTGGTTATATGTTTTTTATTCAAAGGAATCAAAAGAAACAATTTTGGAAGAATTATCCCCTTGATTTTCTTGACTGTGGGTCTTATTTTTTCATCTTTGTTTATGATTCATCTTAATTGCGATGTTTATTCTTATAAATCAGGCGGAGAAGAAAGGGAAATTGAGTTTACAGTACTTTCGCGCAAATATTATTCAAATTATCTTACGATATGCGAGATCTTGACAGAAAAAGTGGACGGACAAGCGGTAAAGATAAAAATGATGCTTGAAGCACCGTACGCTTTAGATGCAGACAGAGGATTTAAGATCAGAGCAAGTGCCATAATTTCGGCATTTGAAAATGACGGAGCTTTTGACGAGAAACAATATTATAACTCAAAGGGAATATATCTTAAAGCAACCGATGTTTCATCTGACTATACAGTTGTTACTGAAAACGTAAAAACTTTTTCGATGTTTTTTGAGGATATAAATCAAAGCTTTTCTTCTGCTTTTGACAAAAATCTTGAAGAAGATACGTCGGCACTTGTTGACGCTGTTTTTCTCGGAAATAAGGACGGACTTGACGATATTGCAAAACGAGATTTCAAAAGAGCCGGAGTATATCATTTGTTGGCATTGAGCGGTATGCATCTCTCGGTCTTGTCTTTGATGGTCAATAAAGCATTGATTTGTTTTCGGGTCCGTAAGGGCAAAAGATATATGCTTTTGTCTTTACTGATGTCTTTTTATGTTGCCCTGACAGGCTTTAGCCTTTCGGTCGTCAGGTCTGCGATTATGCTTTTGGCAACGTATGCGGCTTATTTTATGCGTACAAGAAAAGATTCGCTGACCTCTCTGTTTTTTGCTATGGTGGCTATCATAATTTTTTCGCCGTCGTCTGTTTTTGACGTTGGGCTCGGAATGTCATTTGTCGCAACCCTTGGAATTATTATATCGGCACCATTTTCTGTTTGGTTTAGGTTTCACATAAGAAAACTAATATCCAAAAAGATGAGAGTGCTTATGGATTACTTATTTTCATCAATTATTACGTCTTTTGCGGCAATCCTGTTTACGCTTCCGTTTTCCTGCTTTTTGTTCGGAGGATTATCTCTTGTCGGAATAATTGCGACTATAATTATCTCTCCCATGATCTCAGCTATTCTTTTTATTTCTCCACTTATGTTGATTTTCTCAAAGGTCAGCCTTGTTTCCTTTGTGTTTTCATTGATTTTGGATTTCCTATCCGACTTGATATATGGTATCGCTTCTTATTTTTCAAATATTTCGGGAGTGTATGTTTCGCTTGACTATCCTTTTGTAAAATGTTTGATATTCGTGTTTTTTGCGTTTTTGGCCGTTTTTCTGATAGTGAAAATTAAAAGAAAAATAATAGTGCCGATATTTGTACTTGTATTTACAGCTGTATTTTCATTTTTTGAATATAAAGCAATATATGATTCTGTTTTATATTTCGACTACATATGTATGAACGAAAATGAATATATCAGTCTTTCGAAGAACGGAAGAAATGTATTGATAGATATTTCAGATGCATCTTATTCCTCTTTTTATGAAGCGACAGAGAATACACTTGAGCGAGGATATAAGGAAATAGACGTTATAGTTCTGACGCATTTGCACAAGGGTCATAAAGCAACTCTGCTTAGGATTTCGAGAAACGAAATGGTAAGGGAAATTTGGATTCCATCGCCTATAAATAAAGTTGAGAGAGATATAGCACTTGATATTATTTATGTGGCTGAGCTTATGCAAATTCCTGTCAGGATTTATGATAATAAAAGCACATTTGTGTTTTTCGAAAATGAAAGCTTGATAATCAAACGAGCGTATATTTCTCGGTCAACTCATCCTGTAATTTCACTTGACTTTTTCGGTGATATCGATGCACTTTATATAGGGTCCTCTTTTCTTGAATATGATAGTGAGATAGATGTAAGGGAGAACGTATTTATCGGTACGCACGGCCCTATTTGTAAAAAAGAATTTGAGGTAAAAGTCGGGGAGGGAAAAGTAAATATATTTGTTTCAGATAGCGAGGTGTCTGAATATATACGCATCTATTGCATGGGTGAATATCCTAAAGTGATAAAAAACACGAAGAAAGCAACTCTTATAAAATAGTTTATCTGTCACAACAAAGCTCTTTCTGTCATAATCTGTTAACGGGCAGAAAGGAGTGACAGCTTTGAAAAAGCAGATCATATTGTCTGCTGTCGGTGGAGACGGCAGACAGTTTTTTATAACGAAGCTTCTTGAGCAGAAGGGCTTTAAGATAAGAAGATACGGTATCGTAGCCGATGATATTTCGGATATTAATACCGAGAAGACTTTAGAGGATGCACTTTCGGGAACGAATTATCTGCTGTTACCTGTCCCTGTAACAAAGGACGGTTACAGACTCAACCTGGGCGAAGACATATTGATATCCGAGCTTGTGAAAAAAATCGACCACTCTTGCTGTGTTTTTGGCGGGAAAATCCCCCCCTCCATAAAAGATATGCTTGAGAGCAACGGCATAAAATATTACGATTATTTTGATGATACGGCGTATGTATGGCAAAATGCCGATATTACAGCCGAGGGGGCAATATATCTCCTTATGAGAGAGCTTGATATAACGCTGCGCGATTCAAAAATACTAGTTTGTGGATACCCATTTCGGGTACACGCAACTGGACCGAGGTACGTCAGTTCAATCTTATGTTCTCTACCGAGATGGGTTCTACAGCCGACGGTGCAATGAAAGTTTACCTCCGTC